>NZ_LARF01000012.1:0-64244 GCF_000980385.1 Ruminococcus sp. N15.MGS-57 | reverse complement strand
CACTAAGTCGCAGGGCTTGTACGTGCCCGCAAGTATCAAAACGCTTTCTACTTATCCCGAAAAGCACCCCTTTTGTTGCATAAAAAATGCAACAATTGCAGAAATGTTGCCAAATTAAAATATAAATCATTTGTTTGCACGAATTTGTGGGGCGAATTTTGTGCAGGGTGATGATAAAATGTTAGTTATCAGAAAATAAAAAATAGATGCTTTTGGCATAGGGGGTATGCTTATGAAGAAATTTTTGGCTATAGCGGCTCATGTTATCAGTGGTCTGGGAAATGACCTTTTGGGCTGGGTGATAATCATTAGCTTTGAGCTGACAGGCAGTGAGGGGAAGTTTCAGTACGGTGTTTTTCATTGGATAATTTTTGCTTGTGGTTTGATACATATTGCGGTGAGCGTGCTGTACAGTTTGTTGGTTTGGAAAAAGGGTACGGCGAATGGTCATGCTCTGTCGGGAAAAATTCTTGCAGTTTATGATATTGTTATGACGCTGGTACCTTATGTGTACTGGTTTGTGGTTTGTGTGCTGTAGGTTTGGGTAAGGCGAAACTAACGGACGAGGTTTGCCGTATGGCTTTGGATAATATGAGATAGGCTGGAGGTTGAGCGTTATGAAAAAATTTAGGACGGTGGCGGCTGTTGTTATCATGTTTTTTGCGGCGGTGGCAGGCTATTTTGTTGGGGCAGCATTGCAGGAGGAAATGGGCGGTGCGATACTGTTTGCGGTGATAGCCGGGTTTGCTTGCGTTATTTACAATATGGATAATCGGGAATAGAGTTGGCGTTGTTTAACGGATAGAAAGGTGAAAATATGGAAAATACGTTTAGTGTGAAGATGATATTTCACTTTTATCACAGTGTGGTAAAGGCGGAGCTTAAAAGGAGAGGCTTTCCTAAAGAGGTGGCTAAGAAGATAGAGGAAGAACATGGAAAGATAGTTGCGAGGGCTAAGGATATTGGTAAGTCAAAGCTTTTGAGTTCGTACATTATGGCGAGCTATTACATTGCGATGAACAGGAGCACCGGGAAGTCTGCGCAGGAGAATTACGAGATATTCCGTGACGGGCTTTGCGCTTCAAAGCTTTTTCACAAGGTAATGGGTGATGTGGACAGTTATCTTGACCCTAAGAAGATGCCAGGGCGTTTGAAATGGTCGGAAGACAGCCACAAGAGGTTATATGAAAACGACTGGGTGGTGGACATACTGCCGGGCAATGGTGAATATGACCTTGGGTATGATTATCACGAATGTGGGGCGTGCAAGCTTTGCAAGGACGAGGGGTGTCCTGAGCTGGCGGCTTACATATGCAGAATGGATTTTGTGCTGGCGGACATGATGAACATGAAACTCGTTAGGACGGGAACTATTGCTGAGGGTGCACCATATTGCGATTTTAGGTATAGCAGGAAGAAGTGATAGGCTCATAGGGGCTGAGAGTTATTTAAGAGAAGGTAAAAAAGAATGAAAGAGTTGGAGTATCCATTTGACAATGGGTTTATAATGAAAAAGAAAAGGTCGCTGAAAAGGCAGCTTTTGGGCGACGGAGCGGTGCGGCTGAAAAAGAGGGTGGCTGTGCTGGGCGGCTCGACTACGGACGATATCGTGTCGGTATTGGAGCTGTTTTTGCTTGACATGGGCTTTGAATGTGAGTTCTATCGATCGGAATACGGACAGTTCTGGCAGGACGCTGTGTTCTCAAACGAGGAGCTTGACCGCTTTAAACCTGATATCGTTTATATACACACGAGCCTTAGAAACCTCAGCTTTTCACCTACCCCCAGGTCGGGTGAAGAGGAGATAGAGCAGGGGTTGAACGCTGAGCTTGACAGGCTTTCTCAGGCTTGGGACGGAGTGAAAGAGCATTTCGGCTGTCCTGTGATACAGAACAATTTTGAGCTTCCGTTTTTCCGCCTTATGGGAAACATGGACGCTTCCGACAGGCGTGGAAAGGTGAACTTCGTCACAAGGCTCAATTCGGCTTTGTATGACAGGATAGCCCAGAGACCGGAGGTTTATCTCAATGATATAAACTGGCTGTCAGCGGCATATGGGCTTGAAAAGTGGAGCGAGCCGAAGTATTGGTATCTCTACAAATATGCTCTCAATATCGAGGCTATACCTGAGCTGGCTTTTCAGGTGGCGAATATTATAAAGGCTATCTTTGGCAAGAACAAAAAGGCGCTGGCTCTTGACCTTGACAACACTCTTTGGGGCGGCATCGTTGGTGACGACGGTGTGGAAAATCTCGAGATAGGCAAGGAAACGGCTGAGGCAATGGCTTATTTTGAGTTTCAGCAGTATGTTAAGGCGCACAAGGACTTGGGCGTGCTTTTGACGGTATGCTCCAAAAACGAGGAAGAGAACGCTTTGGCTGGGCTTTCCCACCCTGAGGGCGTGCTAAGGCCTGATGATTTTGTGGCGATAAAAGCCAACTGGCTGCCAAAGGACAAAAATATCGTTGACACGGCGGAGGAGCTTAACATTCTTTCTGAGGCGTTTGTTTTTGTGGACGATAACCCTGCGGAGAGGGAGATAGTCAGGGAACAGCTTGGGGGAACGGCTGTGCCTGAGATAGGGGAAGTCACGGACTACATAAGAGTGCTTGACCGTTCGGGATATTTTGAAACTGTTACGCTGTCGGAGGACGATCTTAAACGCAATGATATGTACAGGGCGAACGCTCAGCGTGCAAAGGCGCAGAGCAGGTTTGCGGATTATCATGATTATCTTTTGAGTCTTGAAATGACGGCAGAGATAGGGGATTTTTCGCCTTTGTATCTGCAAAGGATAACTCAGCTCACCAACAAGAGCAATCAGTTCAATCTCACCACAAAGAGATACACTGCGGAGCAAATGGAGGCGGTCTATAACTCTGATGAATACATAAGGCTGTATGGAAAGCTTTATGACAAATTCGGTGACAACGGCGTTGTGGCGGTGACTATCGGAAAGACAGACAGCGAGGACAAGGGCAGGCTTGATATCGAGCTTTGGCTGATGTCATGCCGTGTGCTGAAAAGGGATATGGAGCTTGCTATGCTGGATAGTCTGGTGGCACAGGCGAAAAAGCGTGGCATAAGAGAGATATACGGGCATTATTACCCTACGGCGAAAAATAAAATGGTGGCAGGGCTTTATGAAAGCTTCGGCTTTGAGAAGATATCTCAGGACGAAGAGGGCAACACGGCTTGGCGGCTTTTAGTTGAGGGGTATGAGGATAAAAATACTGTTATAAAGGTGAAGGAGGAGCATTATGCTTAGCAAGGACGAGATAATTGAAAGACTTGATGATGTTTTCAGAGATGTTTTTGATGATGATACTTTGGAGGTGGACGAGAACACCACGGCTGATGATATCGAGGATTGGGACTCTATCGAGCATATCACTCTTATCGGTGCGGTGGAAGACGAGTTCAAGATGAGGTTCAAAATGGGCGAAGTTTCGGGTATGAAAGATGTGGGCGAGATGATCGGCATTATTGAGCAGAGAGGCAAGTAATAGGCTGTTTGTGACATATGCGTGAGAACGCTGTTCTTTTTCTGAATTTTGTGATTTATAGCGGCGGTATGGCTGAAAGGCTGTACTGCCGTAAACTTTTAATGTAAATTCATAGGTTATACTTGAAATATCTGCGAAAATGGTTTATACTATTGGTAATAAAACTATTTTACGGAGGATATTATGGAAGATAATTTTACCCTCTGTCAGGGCGTATCTGTGGGCGGAGCGGAAAAGCTGAGGTCCTGTTGCCACATTCAGGGGGATAATATAAGGGGTGTGCTGAGTTGTGACATCATGGCGAAGGTCGCCTGCGGTGTGATAGAGAAGCTCGCTGAGCCTATATTCTTCTTTCTGGAGCTTCCTGACAGCGAGAGAGATGGATACAAGACCTATTATCTTGATAACTGCACGAAAGAGGTCGCCCTTGCCATAATGAAGCGTTACGGCACTGTGCTTGTAAATGACGGAGTATCGAGATTTGGATTTGGCTCGCACAAGAATGACGAGGAGATATATTTCACAGACTATCAGGAATTTCAGATATACTCACGCAATCCAAAGAAGCTTGAGAAGCTTTTTGACAGACTTGGGATAGACGTTGTGGGTGAAGATGAAGTTGTAACACTGTGGGACTTGATAAACGAGGACAACGCCGGTTGTATCTCATGCGTTGAGGCGGACGGCGAAACGGTTTTTGACATACCTGAAAATCTAAAGTCTGAGGGTATGTACGAAGCTGAATGAAAATACAGGAGGAATGTACATGAACATCTGGCACGATATTTCACCAAAGGTGATAACAAAGGAAAAATTCACGGCAGTAATAGAGATACCAAAAGGCTCAAAGGTAAAATACGAGCTTGACAAGACCACGGGTCTTCTGAGAATGGACAGGATACTTTACACATCGACCCACTATCCTGCAAACTATGGTTTTATCCCTAGGACGTATGCAGAGGACGGCGACCCGTTGGACGTACTGGTGCTTTGCTCGGAAACGCTTGCGCCTTTGTCTTTGGTTGACTGTTATCCTATAGGCGTTATCTCCATGCTTGACAATGGTGCAGCTGACGAGAAGATAATCTGCATTCCGCTCAATGATCCTACATACAACATATATAAGGACATTTCAGAGCTGCCTAAGCACATTTTTGATGAGATGTGTCATTTCTTCTCGGTATACAAGGCACTTGAACACAAGGACACTGTGGTCGATGATGTTAAGGATCGTGAACACGCTACTGAGATCGTGGCGCAGTGTATCGACAGATACATTGAGAATTTTTGCAAGTAAATAACTGAGGCTTGGCGGACGCACCGGGGTGCGTCCGCTTTTTTACTGTATATTGTATTTCTACCCTTGCAGTTGCCTTTTTTGCCACTTTATTTTGCGGTTTTGTGCAATTTTACTATTATTTTTGGCTGTTTTAACGTTAAAAACCCTCTCTCATGCTCCATTCCTCTTCAAACTTTATTTTCTTTATCTAAGCAATGAAAATTTACAAAATCGGATAGTGTAATAATTAAATTAGAAAACAAATTTCCTTGTTACCGAATTTTAACCTTTTTGCGACACTATATTCTACCGTTCATCACCCTTCTTGCTTTTTCTGTCACAGCGTAAGAAATAATTGTGCTTTTTTTCGCAAAACCTATTGACGTATACTATATGTTGTATTACAATAACTTTATAAGGTCAATACGATGTGAATGTATGGGAGTTTTGCGGAAATATCTGCTATCTTTATACAGGTGCAAATGTTTAAAGTGCCACAAGATATTGTATGACGTAAAATTAATTAAAAGTTTACAAATTACAAGACGGTGACAAATTAAAAGGTGAAAGTTACAAAATCCCCCTAAAATCTCTCTTAAATTGACCAAGTGTCCAAGAAAAATCCCTTGCAAAAATTCACTTTGGGAAATATTACTGTTGCAATTTTCTATAATATAGTGTATAATTATTGTACGGTGGTTAAAAGTGCAAAAAAGTGGTGATGAGTGCTTCAAATGTGGCATTTCATTGCTTAACTCGGTCAAGGGAGGTGAACGGCTTGCTGGCGTGCTTGCTTAAAGGAACTTACAATCAGACTATGGACGCTAAGGGAAGAATGACTTTTCCTACTAAGCTCAGAGAGCTTATCGGCGAGCGGTTCATTGTAACTAAAGGTATAGACGGCTGTCTGTTCGTTTATTCTCTTGAGGATTTCGAGAAAAGAGCCGAAAAGATCAGAAGTCTGCCTATGGCTAAGGCGAGAGCTTTACAGCGAAGCTTTATGGCGTGGGCATGCGAGGTCGAGCCTGACAAGCAGGGCAGGATACTTGTTCCGCAGTCACTGAGAGAGGTGGCAGGGCTTGAAAAGGAGATCGTTGTGGCCGGAGTATCTGACAGATGTGAGATATGGGATAAAAAGCGCTGGGACGATTTCAACAGCAGCATTGATGATAACGAGCTTATGGAAGCTCTGGAAGGGCTTGATTTTTAATGGAATTTAACCACATTCCCGTACTGCTTGATGAGTGCTTGGAGGGTCTGAACATTCGACCTGACGGCATTTACTGCGACGGCACTGCCGGAGGAGCAGGACATTCGAGAGAGATCGCTAAAAGGCTTGACGGCGAAAAGGGCGGCAGGCTTGTGGCTATAGACAGAGATCCCGAGGCGGTGAAAACTGCGACTGAGCGGTTGGCAGGCTATCCTGCGACTGTTGTGAGAGGGAATTACTCTGAGATAGACGAGATATTTGAAAGGCTTGGCATAAGCGGTGCTGACGGCATTCTTATGGATCTGGGCGTTTCCTCTTATCAGCTTGACAATGCGGAGAGAGGTTTTTCCTATCACAATGACGCACCTCTTGACATGAGGATGTCAGGGGAGGGGCTTTCCGCTAAGGACGTTGTGAACGGATATGATTATCAGAACCTTGCGAGGATAATTTTTGAGTACGGCGAAGAAAAGTTTTCAAGAAGCATTGCTTCTAAGATAGTAAAATACAGAGAACAAAAACCGATAGAGACAACTATGGAGCTTGCCGAGATAATAAAAAGCGCAGTTCCGCAGAAGGCAAGGCGTGAGAAAAACCCTTGCAAAAAGACTTTTCAGGCTATCAGGATAGAGGTAAATAAGGAGCTTGAACATTTGAATATCGCTCTTGACAAGGCGTTCGATTGTCTTAACGTGGGCGGCAGGCTTTGCATAATCACTTTCCACTCGCTGGAGGACAGATTGGTAAAGCAGAGATTTCAGAGCTTCTGCAAGGGCTGTATATGTCCGCCTGATTTTCCTCAGTGCATATGCGGAAGAACGCCTAGGGGAAAGCTTGTGAACAGAAAGCCTATAGAGGCTGATGAAAAGGAGCTTGCGGAGAATAACAGAAGCCGCAGTGCTAAGCTCAGGGTGATCGAGAAGATCAAGGACTGAGTGAAATTTGTGTGAAATTGGGAATGTGTAAATAACGGGCTTGCCCGTGGATCGTGAGAGGTGTTTTACCGCAATGGCAAAGGTACATAACTTGGCATTTGATTACAGTGCCTATGACAACGCTCAGGAGGCGGAGGCTCAGAGAGCCATAAAATATAAGAAAAACCCTGCACTAAAGCAGAAAACCGTATCGGTAGTAGCTGTGATATGCATTTGTCTGCTGGTGGCTGTTGTTCTTGGAACGATGATATACGGCAGAGTCGAAATATCAAGCCTATGTTCTGAGCAGACCAGGCAGGAGGAACAGCTTGCTCAGCTTCAGGGAGAGAATGTAAGTTTACAGTCAGAGCTTGCTCAGAAGACCAATATGTCAAAGGTCGAGGAGTATGCTGAGAATGAACTGGGACTTAAAAAGCTGGATAAATCTCAGATAGAGTATGTAACTGTGGAGTCAGACTCGGTGGCAAAGGTGGTAAAGGCCGAGGACGACAATGTGTTCGTTAAGATAAAACACTGGTTCAGCTCTGTTCTGGAATATATCGGGGCTTAGTGAATAAAATAACTATGGGGAAAGTTAGGGACAAGATATTTGTGCTTAGCTTTCTTGTTCTATTAATTTGTATGTGTGAAAATATGATATTTGCCGTATTGTGCTAAATTATTGAAGATTTTGTATGTGCGGTGATGTCCTGAGAGGAGATATTTATGACCGACAGACCAAGTGCCAGAATGAAACAACGTCTGAATATTTGGCTGAGCCTGCCTGTGGCGGCGATACTTATATATACGGTTGCGACCATCTTTTCGGTGTCCATAAAGGATGGCAAGAAGTGGCAGTCCCTTGCAAACGCTCAGCAGCTTAAAAGCACGGCTGTTTCAGCGTCAAGAGGCACTATTTATGATTCAAACGGAACGGTGCTTTCTCAGAGCGCAACGGTCTATACTGTTTATGCAGACCCTCTTATGCTCAAAGAAAAGCTTGATGACAACGACAAGAAGATAGAGGAACTTAAAGGATATATAGCCAAAGAGGACGACGCGTCAAAGAAGGCTACATATCAGCAAAGACTTGACGCAACGAAATCAGGGGACGAATGTCTTGACGAGCTTGTGGAGTTTTTGGCACTCAATCTTGAGATAGACACTAACACTGTGAGAGAAAAACTCACTAAGACGGATACTCAGTACATCGTGCTGAAAAAAGAGGTGGAAAAGACCGTTTCCACGGCTATCGAGGATAAGCTCACGGAGCTTGGCATTGACGGCGTAAGGTGCGACCCTACCACAAGACGACTTTATCCACAGAATACTCTTGCTTCTGTTGTTCTTGGTCACACGGACTATGAGGGCAACGGCATATATGGTCTTGAAGCTTACTATGACGATTATCTCAGCGGAATTGACGGCAGGATAATCACTGCAAAGGCAAGCGACGGAACTGAGATACCATACAGATACAAGCAGAGCTATGACGCTCAGGACGGCGACGATCTTAATCTGAATATCGACGCCAACATTCAGTATATCCTTGAAAAAGAGCTTGCAAAGGCAGTTGAGGAAAATCAGCCTACTGACAGAGCCTGCGGTATCATAATGAATCCTAAGACAGGTCAGATATACGCAATGGCGACTTCTGATCCTTATGACCCTAATGAGCCTGCGGCTATCTCCGATGAAAAGACGGCGGCGGAGCTTGCGGGGCTTGATGAAGATTCAAACGATTACAAGCAGAAACAGCTTGACGCATGGTCCCTTCAGTGGAAGAACAAGGCGGTTTCAGAAACATACAATCCGGGTTCTGTATTCAAGGTCATAACAGGCGCTTCGGCTTTGGAAGAAAAGGCTATCACTCTTAATGATACTTTTGGCTGTGGCACTCAGATACAGGTGGAGGACACGACTTTCCACTGCTGGTCAACTACCGACCACGGTTCGCAGGATTTTGCCCAGGCAATGCTAAACTCATGTAACCCTGTATTCATTCAGATAGGCATGAAGCTTGGCTCTGAAAAGTTCTGTCAGTATTACAATGCGTTCGGTTTCAACGAGCTGACAGGTATCGACCTGCCTGCGGAATCAAATTCTATCAGTATGCCGCTTAGCAACATGGGCCCTGTTCAGCTTGCTTCATCTTCATTCGGTCAGACAAATAAGGTAACACCGATACAGATGATAACAGCTTACTCGGCGGCTATAAACGGCGGTTATCTTGTTACACCGCAGGTAGTGAACAGTATAACTGACGAGAACGGCAACATTGTAAAGAAAATGGACACTGTTGTAAGACGTCAGGTCATTTCTGAGGACACCTCCGCTTCTATGAGAGAGATACTCGAGGGCGTTGTTGAAGGTCAGCCTGGCTCTAACTGCTATATAAAGGGATACAGGATAGGCGGTAAGTCGGGTACTTCACAGAAAATGGACGAGGACTCCACCGGTCAGACGTATGTTTCTTCATACTGTGCATTTGCTCCTGCTGACGATCCGGAGATAGTAATGCTCGTAATGGTAGACCACCCGACGGGCGAGAAATTCTACGGAAGTCAGGTGGCAGCACCTATATGCGTGAACGTGCTTTCAGACGTTCTGCCTTATGTGGGGATCTTCCCTGAGTATGACGAAAACGAGCTTGCAGACTTGCAGGTATCAGTACCTAGCGTTCAGTATTATACTGTTGAGGAAGCCAAAAAGACACTTGAAGATCTTGGACTTGAGGTCAAGGTCAAGGGCGAGGGCGACACTGTTGTTAAACAGACGCCTGTTGCCGCAAAGATAGAGCATGGCGGCTCAGTCGTGCTTTATACAGAAGCAAACGCCAAGGAAGAAACTGTTACTGTGCCTGAACTTAAAGGACTTACAAAGGAGCAGGCAAGGGCTACGCTTGATATGTATGGTCTTAACTTGACGGCAGAAGGCTCAGGCTATGAGGAGGAGGGTGCAGTTGCACAGTCCGATCAGAGCGTGGGAGCAGGACAGAGCGTTCCAATGGGAACGGCTGTGTCGGTAACATTTGCAGTGACCTCGGTAGGCTCACAGTAAGAAACCATGATAAGGAATGATAATTATGAAACTATATGATATCATAAAGGACGTTGCGAAAACTTCTCTGCCTGATATGGAGATAAGCGACGTCACAAGCGACACAAGAAAGGCTGTCAAGGCAGGCTCGATGTTCGTGTGCATAAAAGGAAAGACCTTTGACGGACATGACGCTGCTAAGGACATGATAGAAAAGGGCTGTGCGGTTGTAGTCTGCGAAAGAGATTTGGGGCTTGACTGTCAGATAATCGTGGAGAACACAAGAGAGGCTTTCCCTCTGCTGTGTGCGGCATTTTTCGGTCACCCTGAAAGGGAGCTTACTCTTATCGGTGTAACAGGCACTAACGGAAAGACGACTATCACAACTGTTATAAAGAAGGTGCTTTCTTCATTCGGCTGTAAGGTTGGTCTTATCGGCACTTGTCAGAACGAGATAGGCGACGACGTTTATCCTACTGCAAGAACGACTCCTGAGCCTTATGACCTTTATGAGCTTTTCAGAAAAATGGCTGATGAGAAGTGCGACTATGTTGTTATGGAAGCTTCCTCGCAGGGCTTGGAACAGAAAAGACTTTCAGGCTGTCATTATAAGGTAGGCGTTTTCACTAACCTGACGCAGGATCATCTTGACGTTCACGGTACGATGGAAAATTACTATCAGGCTAAGAAGATACTTTTCACTATATCTGACAACGCTATCATCAATATAGACGATGAATACGGCAGAAGATATCTCAAAGAGATAAGCTGTCCTGCGAAAACTTATTCATGCTGTACAAAGGCTGATTTCAGAGCAGAGGATATACTGCTTTCAGCAAGCGGTGTGAAGTATGTTTTCACTGACGGAAAGATAAAGCACAATGTTTCATTCAATATGCCTGGACTTTTCAACGTTTCAAACTCGCTGGCTGTTATCGCCTGCTGTGAGACCCTTGGATTTGATGTTGACAAGACTATCAGAGCTTTGGGTACTATGCAGGGCGTAAGAGGAAGAGCGGAGATAGTTCCGACGGGCAGAGATTTCACTGTTATATGCGACTATGCTCATACTCCTGACGCACTTGTGAACGTGCTTTCGGCTATAAAGAACAGTGCAAGCGGAAAGGTAAAATGCCTTTTTGGCTGCGGCGGAAACAGAGACGCTTCAAAGAGAAGCCTTATGGCTGCGGCTGCGGCGGACAATGCTGATTTTCTTATCGTCACTTCCGACAACCCGAGGAATGAAGATCCGCAGGATATTATAAACGACGTTCTGGTAGGTCTGGAGGGCAAGACGACCCCTTACATAACTATCGTTGACAGGCGTGAGGCTATCCACTGGGCTATACATCATGCGGAAAAGGACGATATCATCGTGCTTGCCGGCAAGGGTCATGAGGATTATCAGATACTTGCAGGTGGTGTGAAGATACATTTTGACGAGAGAGAAGTCGTTGCGGACGCTCTTAAAGAGCTTGAAGCTGAGGGCAGATAAGAGAAAAATGTAGGGGGTGAACAGTGTTCGCCCGTGATATGCAAAGCGGCTGTGGGCGGTTTTGCGATAAAGATATATTTATAAGAAAAGGGAAAGGAGATACTGCCGAGAAATTGGCGGATAAGAATTAAAATGGAAAAATTAAGCTTACAGGAGATAATATCGGCGGTTCATGGAAGCTACGGCTATCCTGCTGACGTTGAAATTTCCGATATCTCCACCGATACGAGAACAATAAAGCCAGGCTCGCTTTTTATTGCACTAAAGGGTGAGAATTTTGACGGACACAACTTTGCCGCAAAGGCTATGGAGCTTGGTGCGGAGGCTGTTGTCACGGAAAGACCTGTGGAGGGTGCAAGATGTATGATCGTTGACTCCACTGCAAGGGCATTGCTCGACATTGCAGGGTATTACAGGTCTAAATTCGATGTTAAGGTAGTTGGCGTAACAGGAAGCGTGGGAAAGACCACCACTAAGGATATGATAGCCCTTGTTGTGGCGCAGAAATACAAGACACTGAAAACTCAGGGCAACCACAACAATGAGATAGGTATGCCGCAGACACTTTTCGGTCTTGACAGCAGCTATGAGGCGGCTGTTATCGAAATGGGTATGTCACATCAGGGCGAGATATCGAGAATGTCAATGTCATGTCAGCCTGACGTGGCTGTTATAACTAACATTGGCATTTCACATATTGAAAATCTCGGCACGCAGGAAAACATTCTCAAGGCGAAGCTTGAGATACTTGACGGTGCGGCTTATGACGCTCCGCTGATACTTTGCCGTGATGATAAATTGCTTGCAGGGGTGCAGTTACATTCTGACAGAAAGGTTTATTACTATTCTGTATCAAAGAAGGACTGCGATGTTTATGCAAGCGGTGTTAAGACTGTTGACAACAGCATAACATTTACTATAAACTATGCAGGCGGAAAGATAGCCGCCCAGATAAACTGCTTGGGCGAGCATAATGTAAAGAACGCTCTTGCGGCATTCTGCGTGGGTCTTGCACTGGATATACCGCCTGAGGATATCGTAAAGGGTATTGCTCAGTTCAAACCGGAGGGTTTAAGACAGAATGTTACCGTCATTGACGGAGTTACATATATAGTTGACTGCTACAATGCTGCGCCTGACTCAATGAAAGCGAGCCTTTCGGTGCTTTCACAGGCACAGGCGGAGGGCAAGCGCATTTGCGTGCTTGGAGATATGCTGGAGCTTGGCAAGAACTCAAAGACCTATCACAGAAATGTGGGAGAGTATGTTGCGGCTTCAAAGGCTGACCTGCTTTACTGCTTTGGCGAGGACTCAAAGTGCTATATAGAGGGTGCTGAGAAAAAGGGCTTTGCAAAGGAAAATTGCAGGCACTTTGAAAGCAGAGATGACCTTGCGGCCGCTTTGAAGGAGATAGTTTCAAAGGGCGACGCTGTGCTTTTCAAGGGAAGCAGAGGAATGAAGCTTGAAGAAGTGTTCAATGCACTGACAAAATGAGTTGGAGCGTGCAGGCGGTGATACTGGGGTGTGAAATGGTGCTGGGATATGTTCTCGGCAGAGTGTTCATACCATATTTCCGCAGGATAAAAACAGGCAAATTCGATTTTTATATAGGCGACAGGTTCGCAAAGGACGGCTCTGAGCCGAAATTCGGCGGAGTTGTCATAATGCTCTGCGTTATATTCGGCATTGTTACGGGAGTTATATTTTATGACTCGCAGGCGGTGCTGAGTTTTGAGAACGGAGAGTTTTCAAGGCGTGTGTTTATCGCTCTGGGCGGAGTTTTGATGCTCACGGCTATCGGGCTTTCGGAGGACTATGTTAAGGAGAAAAAGCTTGGCATAGGCATGAAGCCTCTTTACAAGATATGTATGGAGTATCTTATATGTCTTGGTGTATGCGTGGGACTTAGATACTGCGGAGGAGTGCAGACGGCTGTGCTTATGCCTTTTCACTTGGGCTATGTGCAGTTCGGCAGGCTTTTTTATCCGCTTTTTCCGCTGTTTATGACAGTGGGGATAAACATGGTGAAGATACACGATTGCGCAGGCGGTAAGACCGACACGGGTACTGACGGGCTGTGTGCTGTAACGGCTTTGATATTTTCGGCAGGGCTGTCAAGCGGTCTTGCGGCAGGGGCAGGCTCTGACGCCGCTCAGCTTTTTGCTGTTTGCACAATGGGTGCGGCAGGAGGTTTTCTCTTTTGGGGGTGCAGTCCTGCGAAGCTTTATTTGGGCGAGTCGGGTGCGCTGGCGCTTGGTGGTCTTATGACTATGGCGGTGCTGCTTTCGGGAGAATATTTCGTTTTCCTGCTGGCAGGTGCGGCGGTGGTAGTTGACGGAGCTTGTGGGCTTTTGCAGTATATCGTGTTTAAGATAAGAAAAAAGCTGCTTATGAAAGGTTACACGCTTCATGAGCATTTGCAGAAAAAGGGTCATGGGGATCACGCCGTGATCGGGATATTCGCTGTGATATCTGTGGCAGGGGCTGCGGCGGCGATAGCATTTTCGATATATTCGGGAAAGTTTTTCATATAGAGATTTTGTTGGGAGGTTGTTTGTTTGGCTATAAGAGGTCCTAGACGTGAACGTGACGGAAGCATAGTGTATAATAGTCACGTTCCTCTTAAACAACCTGTGGCACAGGCAAAAAGAAAACATAGATTCAGATTTATACTTACGGAGATAGACAAGCCGTTTTTCATTCTTGTAATGGTATTGCTTGTATTCGGACTTCTGATGATGTTTTCTGCAAGCTATGCGTGGGGTCTGAGTGAATATAACGATGGATATTATTATCTGGTGAGCCAGCTCAAGTCTGCCGGACTTGGTCTTCTTCTGATGTTTGCAACGAGCTATCTTGATTATCACTTCTTTCAGAACACTAAGATAGCATATATTGCGTTTATCGCCACATATCTTCTTACGTTTTATACAGCTCTTTTCGGAATAGACGTTGCCGGTGCAAGGCGTTGGATACAAATAGGTCCGATCAGCTTTCAGCCGTCGGAGCTTTTGAAAGTAACGTTCATTATTATTTTCGCATACATAATGTCGGTGAATTATCCTAAGTTCAAGGATTGGAAATTCTGCGTTATACCGTTTACTGTGATAATGGGTGCGGTGGCACTGGTGCTTGTTTTGCAAAGGCATATGTCGGCGGTAATGCTGGTGGGTATCATAGGCGTGTCTATGATGTTCATAAGTGGTATGCCGAAAAAAACCTTCTGGAAATTTATCGGTGTGTGTGCTGTTTTCGGGGTGCTGCTACTGATATATAAAATGGCGTCAGGGTCGGGATTTTCTTACATCTCAGAGCGTATACAGAGCTGGAAAAATCCTGAATCCGACCCTAGCGGAACGACTTTTCAGACTTATGAATCCCTGCTGTCTATAGGCTCGGGCGGCTGGTTCGGACTGGGCTTTGGAGAGTCAAGGCAAAAATACTATCTGCCTGAGTCGCAAAACGACTTCGTTTTCGCTATTATCTGCGAGGAACTTGGCTTCGTGGGTGCAATGGTAGTGGTACTGCTGTTTGTGCTTTTTATAATCGAGGGCTTCATGATCGCTTCAAGAAGCAAGGATCGTTTTGGTATGCTTCTTGCGGCTGGTATAACAATACAGATAGGCTCGCAGGCACTTTTCAATATTATGGTAGCCTGCAACGCTTTCCCTAACACGGGTATTTCACTGCCGTTTTTCAGCTACGGTGGTACTGCACTGATGATACAGCTTGCAGAAATGGGTATCATGCTCAACGTTTCACGTCAGTGCATCAAAAAAAAGTAAAGAGGTATTAGTTCTATGCTCAGAGTTTTACTTGCAGGCGGAGGTACGGCAGGTCATGTAAATCCTGCTCTTGCCATTGCGGAGATCATAAAAAAACATTATCCTGACGCTGAGATAAGCTTTGCGGGAAATCCTGAAAAGCTTGAAGCAAGGCTCGTGCCTGCGGCAGGATATAAGTTCTATCCTATAAAGATAGAGGGCTTTCAGAGAAAGCCTAACTGGGTAAATCTCAAAAGAAATATCCATGCGGCAGGGTGTCTTGTAAAGTCAGGAAGCACTGCAAAGAAGATAATAAAGGAAGCAAGACCTGATCTTGTTATAGGAACCGGAGGATATGTTTCAGGACCTATAGTTAGAAAAGCCGCTAAAATGGGCATAAAGACGGCTATTCACGAGCAGAACGCTTTTCCGGGCGTGACAAACAAGATACTTGCAAAGTCTGCGGACGTTGTTTTGCTCACTGTGAAAGAGGCAGAAAAGTATATGCCCGAAAATGCTAAGACGGTGGTGACAGGTCTGCCTGTAAGGGGAGCTTTCAACACCATGTCAAAGTCGGAGGCTAAAAAACAGCTTGGCTTTGATGAAAATGAAATATGTGTGCTTTCAACAGGCGGAAGTCTGGGTGCGAGAGTGCTTAATGAGAATATCGCAAAGCTTTTGAAATGGTATCAGGACAATGATGTTAAGGTGTGTCATATACATTCCTACGGCACTTATCAGGGCTATAAGGACTATCCTGAAAAGCTGGAGGCTATGGGTATAGATATCAACAACAGCAGACGTATCATAAAGGATTATATCAATATGCCTGTGGCAATGGCTGCGGCTGACCTTGTTATATCAAGGTGCGGAGCAGCTTCGCTGGCGGAGCTTGAAGCAATGGGCAGAGCTTCTGTGCTTATCCCGTCGCCTATGGTGGCTGAAAATCATCAGTATTACAACGGCATGGTATTGCAAAACGCAGGAGCAGGCTTTGTTATCGAAGAAAAAGACTTGACGGAAAAGCTTTTCATCGATACTGTAAAGGGGCTTATAGAAGACCCTGAGAAGCTCAGACAGTGCTCGGAAAACGCTGCAAAGCTTCATGTTGCCGATACTGAGGACAGGATATTCAAGGCTTTAGAGCCACTTATTAAGGGATAAGGAACGTAAAATTTAAGGGGATAAAATAATGGATAAGAATTACAGACAGTATAACAAGAGGGCTTCAATGGACAGCATTGAAGTGCCTGATGTTGACAAGATAAAAAAGCTGTCAGATAAAAAGTTCAAGGGCAGCGGAGTGAACCGCACCGCCGACGAGATTTTTGACGGAGAAAAGTTCAACAAGGCAGGGGAGTTCGACCGTGCCACAAAGACTTACGATGACCCTACCAAGCACAAGGAAGAGGACGATGAGGACGATTTCCTTGAGGACGCTGCGGCTATGCCTGCGCAGGCGGCGAAAGGTCTTAGCAAGGGAGTAAAGGTGGGAGATTCATATGTAAAGCGTAGCAAGATAATAAAGACAGTTGTGGCTGTTATTATCGTGCTTGTGCTTATGGTGTTCTTCTTCCCACCGCTGTTTTTCAACGACGCAGACAAGAGCGTGGTTAGATATGATGACAACGTGTTCAAAACAATGGGTATGACGGATTTTAAAACATATGCGCTGTCAAATTATTCTGTATACAACGAAGAAGCTTTTGGTTCTGAGTTGAGTTCAAGCTACCGTTTTGCAGATATAGTGTTCAATATCAAAAACCCGTCTCCTTTTGAGATAAAGATACCGCAGTATGAGATCAGCCATGTTTCTTCTGAATATGACAACGCGGTATGCTATGCGACCAGCGTTACAACAAACAGCGACGGCGAGGTCATAGGCGACACTGTTCCTCCGTTTTCCAGCAAGGAGGTCACTGTAAGGATACTTGTGAATATTACTGATATGGACGATAGTACGTTTGACGATTGCGTTACCGGCATGATACTTTCAACTAAGGATATGAAAAAGAAGATAGGCAAGGACTCCTATCTGCCTTGTTTGCCTGCTTTTATGCCTGTTTCAAACGCTACAGAGATATATATCAACAAATAGCTTTAACCTATATGGGCGGTCCTGCATAAGATAAGTCAAAACCTTAAAAGGAGCGACGCTTATGCAACGGCTTATCATTCAGGGAGGAAGCAGGCTGAACGGAGAGATAACCGTTCAGGGAGCAAAAAACGCAGCTCTGCCGCTGCTGGCAGGGTGTGTTCTTATAAACGGAGAGATCAGGCTACATAACTGTCCTGCACTTTCGGACGTATTTGCGGCTTGTCGCATTCTGTCGGTGCTTGGGGCAAGGTGCAGCCGTGAGGACGGCTGTGTTACTGTGGACGCAAGGGGTGCTGTAAAGACCTTTGTGCCAGATGAGCTTATGAGAGAGATGCGTTCGTCTATCGTTTTTCTGGGAGCTGTTCTTGGAAGAACAGGTGAATGCAGGCTGTCATTCCCGGGAGGGTGTGAGCTTGGTCCGAGACCTATAGATATGCACCTGTGCGCACTTAGAAAAATGGGCGTCAGGATAAACGAGGAGTATGGCGTGCTTAGCTGCACCTGCCCGAGAGGGCTTAGAGGGGCTAGGATAGACCTTTCGTTCCCCTCTGTGGGAGCGACTGAGAACATCATGCTTGCGGCTGTTCTGGCAAAGGGCGACACGGTGATATACAATGCGGCAAGAGAGCCTGAGATATGCGATCTTGCGGAGTTTCTGAACTGCTGCGGTGCAAAGATAAGCGGCGCAGGGGGCGGAACGATAACCATAAGCGGTGTGGAAAAGCTACACGGCTGTGAGTACTCTGTCATGCCCGACAGGATAGTTGCGGCGACTTTTATGAGCGCGGCGGCGGCAACAGGCGGTGAGATAGGTCTGCTTGGGGCAAGGGCAGGGGATATCCGTGCGGTCATACCTATATTTGAGCAAATGGGCTGTCAGGTATTTCTATATGAGGACAGGATATTTATAAAAGCACCTAAACAGCTAAAAGCTGTGCGGACGGTGAGGACTATGCCTTACCCGGGATTCCCTACGGACGCTCAGGCGATAGTCACGGCGGCACTTGCTAAGGCAAAAGGCACCAGTGTGGTGGTGGAAAATATTTTTGAAAACCGCTACCGCCATGTTGACGAGCTTGTGAGAATGGGTGCGGATATAAAGACAGAGGGAAAAGTGGCTGTTATCGAGGGCGTGAAGGAGCTTTACGGAGCAAAAGTCCGTGCGCCTGACCTTAGAGGCGGTGCGGCGTTAGCTGTGGCGGCGCTTTCGGCAGAGGGAGAAACATCTCTCACTAATATAAAGCTTATGGACAGGGGCTATGACTGCATTGAAAATGCTTTTACGCTTCTGGGTGGAAACATAAAACGTGTAAATTACTAGCAGTTAGGAAAGAGGAAAATGAACGGAACTTACAAGGAAAACAGAATGAACTCACAGCGGCCTGCGGCACGTCGGCAGACAGTGAATATGCGCAATGTGTATGTTGCCAGCTTTTTTGCGGCTGCGGCGCTGCTGCTGGTGCTGAGTATGTTTTTGTTTTTTAATGTGTCGGAGATAAAAATAGAGGGCGTTACCCTTTACGAGCAGGATCAGATCCTTGGCGTGGGCGGCGTTTCAACGGGACAAAACCTTGTGAGGACGAATACGGATATAGTTGAAAAGCGTTTGAAAGATACTCTTGTGTATCTTGATGATGTCAAGGTCACAAAGAAATTTCCGTCAACACTTGTTATAACCTGCACAGAGGCCGAAAAGGCGGCTGATATCGAGTATAAAAATTCATACTATGTGCTGTCTGCTTCGGGAAAGATACTTGAAACGAAAAATCCTGCTCCGACAGGGGATATACCTGTTGTAAAGGGCTTTGAGCTTAAAAGCCTTAGTCAGGGCGACAAGCTTGCTTCTGAGGATTCATTTAAGGCGGATATCCTTAAAGAGCTTCTGAATGATCTTCATGACCTGAAATTTAAAAATATAGACTCTATTGACCTGACCACCCGTTCGGATATTAAGCTTATGTATGACGGCAGGCTTGAAATAAAGCTTGGAAGCTCAGTGGATATGGAATACAAGCTTACATATCTTAAGGCGGTAATTGACAAGAGCATTACTGACGATTACGAGGGTACTCTTATTTACAATGGTGCTGACAGCGGCATTTCGGCTATTCCGAAATCGCAGGACGAGTCGTCAAAACCTGACGACACAAGTTCTGCAAAGCCAGATGACAGCAGCAGTGCGGTATCGGCTGATACTAATATTGATGACGGCAACACATGGGACGGTGATAACTCATGGTCAGGGGACGATAGCCAAGGCTACAGCGACGATACCAACGCATGGGACGGCAATGATGATGCTGACAATACAGGCACAGATCAGTGGACAAACGAGAACGGAAACACCGACTGGGAATATGATAACGGCGGCGATCAGGGCTATACCGACAATGGATATGCTGACAACGGCTATGTGGACGATCAGACGAACACAGATTGGTAGGGGTCAGGATAACTAATTGTATAGTATACACAAATGAAACTGAAAAATCAGTCGTTTTATTGATAATTAATAAAAAATTTATAATGGTTTCATTTAAGTTCTTTACTTTTTGACAAAAGTATGATAATATATTATTGTATCTATTTATGTGCATATTCGGCACATAGGCTTTTTTGCATTTTATTTTTGATTTGATAAATTGATATGTAAAAATACGGAGAAGTATGAAAATTCGCTTTTAGGAGGAGTTCTATTATGGGTTACGAGTATGTTGAAGAGCCAGTCGTAGGCGCAAAGATCAAGGTAATCGGTGTCGGTGGCGGCGGTGGAAACGCACTTAACTGTATCGCACAGGCCGGTATCGAGGGAAATGTTGAATATATCGCTGTTAATACTGATATCCAGGCACTGCATAAGTCAGCTGCACACACACAGATCCAGATAGGTGAGAAGCTTACTCACGGTCTGGGCGCAGGTGCAAAGCCTGAGATCGGCGAGGCTTCCGCTCAGGAAAGCAAGGACGAGATCGAGAACGCTATCAAGGACGCTGACATGGTATTCATCACAGCAGGTATGGGCGGTGGAACAGGTACTGGTGCTGCACCTGTAGTTGCTGAGATCGCACAGTCACTTGACAAGCTCACTATCGCAGTTGTTACAAAGCCTTTCAAATTTGAGGGCGCTAAGAAGATGGAGAGAGCAGAGAAGGGTATCGAGGCTCTTATCAAGCACGTTGACGCTCTTATCGTTATCCCTAACCAGAACCTTATCACAAACGAGATGCGCCTCACTATGAAGCAGTCTTATGCTATCGCTGATGAAGTTCTTAAGACAGACGTTATCGCTATCGCTGAGATCATTACAAGACATGATGAGATCAACGTTGACTTCGCTGACGTTACTACTATTCTTAAGGGCGCAGGCAGAGCGCATATTGCTATCGGTCACGGCGAGGGCAAGGATAAGGTACAGGATATCATCAATCAGGTAATTTCTTCTGACCTTCTTGAAACTTCTATCAAGGGTGCGAGAAGACTTATCGTAAACGTTACAATGAGCGAGGATCTCCTTATCAGCGATATGGACGAGCTTACTGCTGCTATAGCAGACGCTGCTGACGATAACGTTGAGATCATCTTCGGTAACGGTACAAATCCTGATACCAAGGACGCTATGGACGTTACTGTTATCGCTGCTGACTTTGTTGACAGAGATGACGTTCCTGAGGCTGCTGCACCAAAGGCTGCGACAACATATACTGCAAATTTTACTCAGAAGGCTGACGACGCAAAGGCTGACGCTGAAGCGATGCACAAGGCTGGCGTTAAGGCTGCTGATAATCCAAATTATTACGACGATATCTTCAATATCTTCAAGAACAAGTAATAATGCTTTCAAAGGCGGATCGGCGTTTACGCTGTCCGCCTTGTTTGAACCAAAATCGGAAAACGTTTACATAATCGAAGAGGTTTTCGTATTCTCAGAAAATTATCATGATATTGAAAATTTTTCGCAAAAGCACTTGAAATCTTACGGAAAATTTGATATAATTATTCTGTGATAAATATGATTTTAAGACATTTTGTATAAATTTCAGTTGCTATTTTGTATGGAATAATGAAATTTTTGAAAACGGCTTAAATCAGTTGAAAAATAACGTGGTTTATTGTATAATAGAGATAATCACTAATGTGGAGGGATTGAAATGGCTAGTAATGGTTATTTAAGAACGGTTAGAGTCGGCGGATTTGATAAGCAGGACGTTCTTGCTTATGTAGACGACCTTACTTCTAAAATTTATACTCTTGAGGCTCAGGTCAATGACCAGAACGAAACTATCGAACGTCTTGAGAAGCAGGGCGGCGCTCAGAAGCAGGACTTCGAGGGCAAGAAGGAACTTGAGAAAAAGGTAGAAGAGGCTAAAAACAAGATAGCCGAGCTTATGGCTAATACTGATACAATGAAGGTTCGTATCGCTGACTATGAGCAGCAGGTAACTGAAAAGGACGCTGAGCTTGAAAAGCAGAAGCAGGAGATCGAGGATCTTAAAGAGAAGCTCGAAACTGCTGAGGCTAATGCCGGCACAGCCACTCCTGCATTCGATCTTGGAAGCGTGTTCATGGAGGCTCAGAACACAGCTAATAAGGTCGTTCAGGAAGCTAAGAAGGCAGCTAAGCAGATGGAAGATGAAGCTAAGCAGCTTCAGGATCAGGTTCTTGCTGACGCAAACGCACAGGCACAGAAGCTTGTTACAAATGCTCAGACAGAGGCTGATACTACACTTCAGACAGCTAAGTCAAGCGCTGCCGCAATGACGGCTGCCGCTAAGCAGGAGGCTGAAGCTGTTACAAGTGCAGCAAACAAGCAGGCTGCCGAGGTAACTTCTAAGGCTAACGCTGAAGCTGAGGCTGTTACATCTAAGGCTAACGCAGAAGCCGCTGACGTAACATCAAAGGCAAATGCTGAGGCTGCAAAGGTAGTAAGCGACGCTAAGAACGAAGCTAAGAATATCAGAGCACAGTCTGCTGATCTGAGAGAGTCTGTTAAGACACAGTTCACAAGTCTGAGCGAAACTGTTCAGCAGCTCGTTACATCACTTAACGATCTGTATGGCAATAGTATCGGTGCTGTAAACACTGCAAGAGATCTTATTGACGATGGTCTTTCTCTTGTAAGCGATGATGACGCTGAATAATGGTTTGTCATGTCGGAAATAAGAAAGGTGCGTTCCGAGGAGCTTAAAGCGGTGAGCGGAGAGCTTAAATGCGGTGACAAGATATTGCTTTCGGGTGTTGTGTACACTGCAAGGGACGCTGCACATAAAAGATTCAATGCTTTGCTTGACCAGGGGAAGGAGCTTCCTATCCCTTTGAAAGACGCTGTTATCTACTATGCCGGACCTACTCCTGCACCTGAGGGAAAGCCTATCGGTTCATGCGGACCGACCACTTCAGGAAGAATGGATAGGTTTGCTCCGAGGCTGCTTGATCTTGGATTGGGCGGAATGATCGGCAAGGGCGAGAGATCACAAGAGGTAAGGGACGCCGTGATAAGAAATGGTGCGGTCTATCTCTGTGCTATAGGCGGTGCAGGCGCACTTGCCTGCAACTGCATAAAGTCTTGTGAGGTAGTGGCTTTTGAGGAGCTGGGCTGTGAATCTGTGAAAAAACTTTACGTTGAGGATTTTCCTCTTGTTGTGGCTGACGATTGCCACGGAGGGGATATTTTCAGCGATGGCAGAGCAAAATACTGCCGTGTATAACATCAAAGTTGCGTAAATTGCGGTCAGCCGTGTATTTCGACACGGCTGACTTTTTGTTTGTTGAAAATCACAAGAATACATTCTTAAAACTGTGGTATGTTACAAATATTTTCACAAGGACGGCGGATTTCGTCAATTCTCTTGACTTTTATGGTCTAAAATGGTATTATAACATTACGCAGTGGCGTCAGAATGGGGCTTTGCGGTAATTTCTACGATTAGGTGGGCGGTATTTTTTGAGAGGCGATCGGCAGGATCAGCAGAAAAAGCTTTCAGATGAGCAGCTTGTGCTAAATGCACAGAGTGACAAAACGGCTATCGGTGAGCTTATTGCGAGATATATCTGTACGGTGGAGTTTCTGGCAAAAAAATATGGCGCCGAGGTTCACGAGGATCTTGTCCAAGAGGGGCTTATGGGGCTTCTGGGTGCGGTTAGGACCTATCGTGAAGACAAAAATGCGAAATTTTCAACTTACGCTACAAAATGTATAAAAAATAAGATCATTTCATCTGTTCACAGAAATGCACTTCTTTCAGGTGGCGAGGAAGCTGACCTTGAGGCTATTCTTGGCGGCGGTGGCACTGTACCTGAGGAGGTCGTAGTGGAGCGTGAGGAGCTGAATGAGCTTTATGATAAGATCACTTCTGCACTTTCGGAGCAGGAGTGGCAGGTATTTCAATCGTTTTTGAGAGGAATGTCATACAATCAGATAGCATTAGGCTTGGGCACGTCGGAAAAGGCGGTAGACAATGCAATGCAGAGAGTCAGACGGAAATTGAGATCACTGTTGAGATAGGAATATGGCCGTATAGCTTAATAGCAGAGCGTTGTTTATTCAAAGGTGTCGGTGCAAATCCGACTAGGCACAATTTTATGTAATGAGGTAAGAACCATGTACGAAGACAAGACATTAGTATGTAAGGAGTGCGGAAACGAGTTCGTTTTCACAGCAGGCGAGCAGGAGTTCTATGCTGAGAAAGGTTTCGTAAATGAGCCACAGAGATGTAAAGCTTGCAGAGATGCAAGAAAGGCTGCTACAAAGTCTGAAAGACAGACTTATACAGCAACTTGTGCTTCTTGCGGCGGCGAGGCTGTTATTCCTTTCAAGCCAAGAGAGGACAGACCTGTTTACTGCAGCGAGTGTTTCGCTAAGATGAAGGAGCAGGGCTAATTTTTCTGCATAATTGAGCTGCCTTTGGGCGGCTCTTTTTTTGTTTGTGGTTATTTGATCTGGCGGAAAGCGGAGGGGGTCATGCCCTCGTATCTTTTGAAAAGCTTGCAGAAATAGCTTTCTGAGCAAAAGCCTGTTTCCTCGGCTACCTGCTCGATGCTTTTTTCTGTACCGGTGAGCAGGGCTTTGGCTTCTTGGATACGACGTTTTGCGATGTATTCCATTGGACGCATACTGAGTTTTTTGCGAAAAAGCAGACAAAGGTGCTGTTTAGTTACTCCTGACACACTGCAAAGCTCGTCCATTGTGATAGGTGAAAAATAGTTGTAGTTTATATAGTCCAGTGCTTTCATAAGGGCGGAGGATACTGATGTGGCAGGGTCTTTGTAGGCGATAAGGCGGTAAAACTCCATAAGAAAATCATACAAATAGCCAGAGGCTTTGTAATTGCCGAAAATACTGTCGGTTCGCAGAGCATTGTGCATTTTGCGGAAAATATGCTCGAGCATTTTTGTGTCGCTGAGGTGAAAGGTTTTAAGCTCGGTAAGGCCGAACTGGGTAAGGATATCCTTGGCGGCATATCCGCAGGGGACTATCCAGTGGATATCCCATATATCCTCTTCTGGATAGTATTCGTGGGGCGTTTCAGCGGGTATGAATATGGCGGTATCATGTGGTATGGGAATGGCTTTATTCTCAAAGATAAGCGTGCCGCTGCCTTTGGTGCAGTAGAGGATCTGGTCATAGTGATAGCCCTCGGGTCTTATAAGGTGATCCTGACAGTGATGATGACCCATATTTTGCAGATATAGTGGCAGGGACTTTTCGTTTCCCAGGATAGGATAATCGGCAAAGAACAAAAATATCAACTCCATATTCATATTGTTATAAATTAATAATATCATTCATTGACTTGCCTGTCAATAGCTGATAAAATAATTACAGTAATTTATAAACTTGTAAAGGAGAACAGCTATGGATATTTTAAAGCTTGCGGCGGAAAATTCGCCAAGATCGAAAATGATATATCATGAGGATACTCAGGCGCTGCACATTGGCACGCTTGATAAGCACTGCTATTTTGTGCCGTTTGCAAAGGGGCAGGATCCTTTTGAGGACCGTAAAAATTCTCAGCGAATGGAGCTTTTAAACGGCAACTGGGGTTTTCGTTATTATGACAGCATAATAGACCTAGAGGACGATTTTATTCACGAAAAGTTTGAGAACACTATCCCGGTGCCGTCAAACTGGCAGCTTTACGGCTATGACAAGCCGCAGTATACGAACGTGTGCTATCCAATACCATTTGACCCGCCTTTTGTGCCTGACGATATACCTGTGGGAGTTTATCAGCGTGAATATGATTATTCCCCTGACGGCATGGACAGGGTGCTTGTGTTCGAGGGCGTGGATAGCTGTGTTTATTTGTATGTGAACGACAGCTTTGTGGGATATTCACAGGTTTCTCACGCTACGGCTGAGTTTGATATTACACCATATCTTGCTGAGGGCAGGAATATCATTACTGCCGCTGTGCTAAAATGGTGCGACGGAACTTATCTTGAAGATCAGGACAAGATAAGGCTTTCGGGAATTTTCAGAGATGTTTATGTGCTGTCAAGACCGAAAATGCGTCTTGAAAATTATATCGTGAAAACTATTCTCGGTGAAAATGGCTCTGCAAGGCTGAAGTTTACGGTATTCGGCTGTGATGTTTCGGCAAAGCTTTGCGATGATGATGGTGTTACAATGGCTCAGTTTTCGGCTTATGACGGTGAGAGCGTTGAGATAAAGTTAGAGAACGTCAAGCTTTGGAGTGCTGAAACGCCGTATCTTTACAGGCTTACTATCAATGCAGGCGACGAGGTTATCGGCGAGGAGGTTGGCTTCAGAGATGTAAAGGTGGATAAGGGCGTTGTTAAGATAAACGGCAGGGCGGTGAAGTTCAAGGGTGTAAATCGTCATGACAGCTATCCTGACACGGGATATTATGCTTCTTATGAGCAGATGAGAGCTGACCTTGTGCTTATGAAAAAGCACAACATAAACGCTGTGAGAACGTCACATTATCCTAACTCCCCTATGTTTTATCAGCTTTGCGACAGGCTGGGGCTTTATGTTATTGATGAAGCGGATCTGGAGTCACATGGCTGTGTGGAGGTCTATTATGACTACAAGTGGGACTATTCAGATTACAACGGCATTGCGATGCTTGCTTGCGACGATAGGTTTGGCAATGCCATAAAAGATCGTGCGGAATGTCTTGTAAAGCGTGACATCAACCGCCCTTGCGTGGTGTTCTGGTCGCTGGGTAATGAGAGCGGATATGGCAAAAATATGCTCGATGAAGCTGAGCTTATAAAGAGGCTTGATGATACAAGGCTTGTGCATTATGAAAGCACACACTGCCTTGACGGAACTTCCGACAGCGTGCTTGACGTAGTTTCGGGTATGTACTGGGATCTAAACGGGCTGAAAGGCTATCTTGAAAAGCCTGAGGAAAACAGACCTCTTGTGCAGTGTGAATACTGCCACGCCATGGGAAATGGCCCGGGAGATCTGGAGGATTATCACAATGTGTTCTATTCCAATGAGCGTTTCTGCGGTGGCTTTGTGTGGGAGTGGTGCGACCATTCTGTACCGCTTGGTAAGACGGCTGAGGGTAAGATAAAATACGGCTACGGCGGAGATTTTGGGGAAAGACACAATGACAGCAATTTCTGCATGGACGGTCTTGTTTACCCTGACAGAACGCCACACACGGGACTGCTTGAGGTAAAGCAGGTATACAGACCTGTGCGAGTAACAAAAGGGGAAAGCGAGGGAAGCTTTGTTTTTTCAAGCACGCTGGAGTTTGTAAACGCTGGGGATATTCTCGATTGCCGCTATGAGATAACGGACAAAAACGGTATTATCCATATCGGCAGAGTGGATTTTGACATCGAGCCTATGGGAAGCACTGTGGTGAATGTTCCCGATGATACAGCGGAGTATGAAAATGAAACATTCATAAGGTTTATTTTCACTGCTAAAGAGGATACCGAATACTGTGAGAAAGGCTATGAGGTATGCTTTGACCAACTGAAAATAGCTGATGGCAGGAAAGCGGTTGTGGAAAAGGCGAAAGCTAAGGTAAAGGCAGAGGAAACTCCACTTTGTATCACTGTGACAGTGGGAGATGTTGTTTACCGCTTTGACAAGCGTAAGTCGGCATTTGTTTCTGTGAAATTCGGCGGCAGAGAACTTCTTGACAGACCTTTGCAGTATAACTTCTTCCGTGCGCCTACGGATAATGATGTCATGAAGTACAATTGGTACAAGGTGCATCTTAATGACTTTGATGTGAAAAGCTACGGCTGTGAGCTTTCAGCGAGCGAGAACGGAGCGGAGATAAGCGTTACACAGTCTTTTGGCTGGTCTATACAACAGCCGTTTTGCAGGCTGAAAGCTGTTTATGTTATTGACGGCAGTGGGCTTGACATAAAATGCGAAGCGGAGTTTTCAAATAAGATAGATATGCTTCCAAGGTTCGGTATAAGGCTTTTCATGCCAAAAGATTTTTCAAGGGCGGAATATTTCGGATATGGTCCTACAGAAAGCTACATTGACAAGCGTCAGGCTTGCTATATGGGCAAATTTGCGGCTGATATCGGGGATATGCACGAGGATTATATAAGACCGCAGGAAAATTCATCGCACTATGGGTGCAGATATCTCACTGTGAGCAGTGAGGACACAAGTGTGATGTTCACTGCAGGAGAGGAGTTTTCATTCAACGCTTCTCAGTTTTCGCAGGAGGAGCTTGCGGCAAAGGCACATAACTATGAGCTTGAAAGGTGCGAGAGCAATGTTATCTGCGTTGACTATGCAATGGCAGGGGTAGGTTCTAACTCCTGCGGACCAAGGCTTGCAGAGAAATATCAGCTTGAAAAGCCTTTGATAAACGCACATTTTCATATTCAGATAAGTAAAATATAAAGGAGTTTTTATGGATATCTGTGAAACATACTCAGACAGAAAGCTTTTTTGCAACGATTGGGAATTTTACAAGGCGGCTTTCGGCTCTGACTACTCAGAGGACTTTGCTTTCAAGCCTGTGGACATTCCTCACGATTGGCTTATTTATAATACAAATGACCTATATGAAACTTCTACAGGCTGGTACAGAAAGGCTTTTTCTTATCAAAAGAAAGAGGGCATACGCACTTTTATCCGCTTTGACGGAGTTTACATGGACAGCAAGGTGTATGTGAATGGTGCTTTGGCAGGGGAGTGGAAATACGGCTACTCGGCATTTATGTTCGATATCACCGACCTTGTCAAGAACGGAGAGAACATTATTACTGTCCGTGTGGATCACCACGCGCCAAACTCCAGGTGGTATTCAGGAGCAGGCATTTTCAGAAAGGTTTGGCTTTGCGAAAGCCCTGAGATACGCTTCGGCAATGACGGCATTTATATCACCACGTCAAAGCAGGAGGACGGCTGGCAGGTGACTGTGAAGGCTGAGATGCTCCGACCTGTGGGTACTCCTCTTGGTGGCATACGCATTAAAAACACTATCCTCGACAAGGACGGCAAAGAGGTGGCAAGCTATGAGTCTGACGCTTGTGGGGCGGATATTTCCTGCATACCTGAGGCTGTGCGTGTGAAAGGCGTGAGCTATTCTCTCACCGCTCAGACCATGACAGTGAAAGACCCTGAGCTTTGGGATATCACCTCGCCTGTGCTTTACACCATGGCGTCGGAAATCCTTGTGGACGGCGGCTGTGTACAGCGTGTAAGTCAGAAATTCGGCTTCAGGACTATCAAATTCAAGTGCGACAGCGGTTTTTATCTCAATGGCAGACACGTTAAGCTCCACGGCTCATGCGAACATCATGACAACGGCTGTCTTGGGGCAGTTTCCAATCCTGCGGCTATAAGGAGAAGATTTAAAAAGCTACGCAAAATGGGCATCAACGCTATCAGAACCTCTCACAATATGCCTGCAGAGGAGTTTATGGACATCGCTGACGAAACAGGTATGCTCATTCTCTCTGAGGGCTTTGATATGTGGGAGAGGTCAAAGACCGACTATGACTATGCCAGATTTTTTGATGAGTGGGTAGAAAAGGACGTTGCTTCATGGGTGCGCCGTGACAGAAACCACCCTTCTATCATAGGTTGGAGTGTGGGAAATGAGATTTTTGACACTCACGCTGACGAGAGAGGTCAGGAGGTAACGGCTTGGCTTAAAAGGCTCGTTAGGCTCCATGACCCTGAGGGCAACGGCTATGTCACATTCGGCTCTAACTATATGCAGTGGGAGAACGGTCAGAAATGCGCTGATATTCTCAAGCTTGCAGGCTATAACTACGGTGAAAGACTTTATGAGGAACACCACGCCGCTCACCCTGACTGGATGATATACGGAAGCGAAACGGCTTCTGTTGTTCAGAGCCGTGGAATTTATCATTTCCCACTGTCTGAAACCTTGCTAACTGATGATGACGAGCAGTGTTCATCTTTGGGCAATAGCTGCACAGGCTGGGGCGCAAAAAATACTGAAGCTTGCATTATCCCTGACCGTGACGCAGAATATTGTGCAGGTCAGTTCATTTGGACAGGCTTTGACTACATAGGCGAGCCTACTCCATACAGCACGAAAAATTCCTACTTCGGTCAGTTCGACACAGCAGGCTTTGCAAAGGACAGTGCATATGTTTTCCGTGCAGAGTGGACAGACTATAAGACCGAGCCATTCGTGCATATTTTCCCATACTGGGATTTCAGCGACGGACTTCCTTGTGACGTGAGAGTTTGCTCAAATGCTCCGAGAGTTGAGCTTTTCAAGGACGGCGTTTCAATGGGTGCATATGATATAGACCACAAGCATGGCAAGGAGCTGACAGCGAACTATATCATACCATATGAAAAGGGCGAGCTTAAAGCTGTTGCATATGACGAGAATGGAAATATCATCGCAGAGGATATGCAGCGTTCATTCGGGGACGCTGTTAGAATAGAAGCTGCCCCTGACAAGACGGAGATACTTGCAGACGGCTCTGACCTTGTTTATATTGAGATATCCGCATTTGACAAGGACGGCACTTTCTGCGCAAACGCCAACAACCGTGTGAACGTCAGCGTTGAGGGTGCGGCAAGGCTTATGGGTCTTGACAACGGCGACAGCACAGACTATGACCAGTATAAAGGCACATCACGCAGACTTTTCTCAGGAAAAATGCTTGCTGTTATTGGTGTGGCTGATAAGACGGGGGAGATAAAGGTAACGCTTACATCAAAGGGTCTGCCTGACTGTGTTGTTACCCTTGATGCTGTTGAGGCGGAATATGACAGCGGTACATCGTCGCTTGAAAACGTGGGCTTTGCTCCTACCGAGTGTGGCAGGACAGACGAGATACCTGTTAGAAAGATAGAACTTTATACTGATACTTTTACTCTTGACAAGGATAACCCTGAGATAACGGTGAAATATAAGGCGCTCCCTGTCAATTCGGATTATGCTGAGGATATCGAGTTCAGGGTGACAAATGAAAAGGGCATAACATCTAATCTTGCAGAGTGCGAGGTAACAGCAGACAGCATTAAGGTGAAAGCAAAGGGTGATGGAAGCTTCTGGCTTCGTGCAATGTGCAAAAACGGCACTGAGCGTTATCACATCATATCTATGCTCAAATTCACCGCTGAGGGACTTGGAAACGCACTTACCGACCCATATCAGTTTGTTATCGGCGGACTATTCACAAGGGCGAGCGACAACGTTTCAAGCGGCATGAAGAAGGGTGTAGGCTTTGCAATGGGCAAGGTAACATCATGGGCGGCATATGATAATCTTGACTTCGGCAGTTCAGGCTCTGACACTGTTACGGTGCAGATATGGGCGAACACCCTTGACCCTGTTAAAATAAGCTTCTATGACGGAATACCTGAGGAGAGCGGCAAGCTTCTTGGCACGTTTTGTTATCACAAAGAGCCTGAGTGGATGATCTTCAAGCCTGAAACTTTCAAGCTTTCAAGAAAGCTCAAGGGTATTGAGACCCTTTGTATCCTTACTGATGACGGTTTCCAAGTGGGCGGTTTCAACTTTGAAAAGGTGAGCCGTGAGTTTGCGGTGAATAATGCGGCTGATGCTGACAACATTTATGGTGACAAGTTCACAAAGGGCGAAAAGTGTGTGACTGAGATAGGCAACAATGTTATGCTTGATTTTGGCGAGTTCGATTTCTCTGAAAAACAGCCGAGCAGGCTCGTTATAAGCGGAAAGTCACCGCTTGCCCTCAACAGTATACATCTTATTTTGAACGGCAGTGAGGGTGAAAGCCGTATACTCTGCGAGTTCAGGACAGATGACAGCGAAAATTATGCTCAGAAGAGCTTTGATATCTCAGATATCAGCGGCAAACAGAAAGTTTCATTCGCTTTCCTGCCGGGCAGCAATTTCGATTTTGAATATTTCAGATTTGAGTAATAAAAACGCTCCGTACAGATTTTGTACGGAGCGTTTGCTAGTTCTGAAAGTTTATTATCTCGCCCGTTATCATAGGGTAGGCAATAAGCTTGGCGGAGTCAAGGTCTTCTTTGTGCATATCAACAGCGGATATCTGATGTCCGTTGTAGGTGGTGTAATAGTAAATGCCCTTGTCAGTATTGCAGCAGCTTGTATAAATGGTTATCTCATACTTGCTCTCTGCCACCTCGCAGCAGCCTCTTTGTTGGTCAACTGAGTTTAAAATGTGGAAAAACTGGCTCACGCTGTCCTGCTCGTCAGGGGCGGAGCGTGAGTTCATTTTCACAAATGCGGCTCTTACAAATCTTGACTGTGAGGATAAGTCACCTGGCAGACCCATTGCACCCATGCCACGGCTGTAGGAAGTAAGGTCAAGCTTGTCTGAAAAAGTGTTTTCAGGCTGTTTTGGAGAAAGTCCACGGAAATCGTTGAGCCTGAACATCTGCATATCGAATGGAGGATTGTTCGTCAGCACTCCCACGGGATCGTCATAGACCTTTATGCCCTCTTTTACAGATTCCACTACAATACAATCGTTCTTGTCTGCTATTATCCAATGGAGCTGACCTGACGGCATTTGCGGGCTGAACTGAGTTTTGGTTATGTTTATCTTTTCTATAAGCGTCCTTGCTTCTGTCACGTTTGCACATTGACAGAGTATCCATGGGATAAACTCAAACTGCGCAACGTTGTCCCTGCCGTCGATATCATCACGGTAAAAGGCATTGCCAACAAAGTTAAGACCTGCCATGGCAAGACCTTTTTCATTGGCGGCGTCATAGAAAAGAGGATAATCCTGAGCAACATGAGCAGTGCCTATTACCGCATAATGGGTAGCTATCCTGCCCATATTAACAAAGTTAAGGGGAAAGTTTCTTGGCATTATGACTATTTCCTCGCCGTAGGAGCTTTCATAGTCAAGAGTTCTTCCAAAGTAAAAATCGTTCGTTTTATAAGTTGCCGCAGTACACATTTTGTTACCTCCGTTATCAATTATATTATTTTTGTAGGGGCGAACACTGTTCGTCCGCCTACAGACAAAGCTATCAGCAGGACATATCTCATATTTAATATAACACTTTTTAATAATAAAATCAATGGCGTTGACTTATGTTAAAAAAATTGTTATAATAATGGTAACATCGCATAATGATAGTGTTTTGTTGTCCTAAGATGATAAATGAAAGGAGCGAAACGGAGTTGACGTGGAACAATGTAAAGAAAATAGCAGGCAGAGTGGTGGCGGTGATAGTCCCTGTGGCGATGCAGTTTTTGTGGTATCTTCTCATACTTAAATGGCTCAGCAAGGCGGCAGGGCTTCTCAGCATCGTGCTTACTGTGCTGTCATTTCTGTTTGTGCTTTATATCAACACAAAGCGTGAGGAGAGCAGCTACAAGACCCTTTGGCTTATTGTGATACTTACTTTTCCCGTGCTTGGTGCAGTTATGTATATAATTTTCGGCAATAACAATACTGCGAAAAAGCTTGAAAAGAATATCACAAAGGCAAGGCTTCACATGGACTATGAGCTCCCTGACGGGGAAAAGTGCATAGGGGAGCTTGAACGTGAGGACAAAAGGCTTGCTCAATCGGTGAAAAGGATAAGCGATGCAACGGGATTTCCTATGGTGAAGCTTGACAGCGCAGAGTATTTTTCCGTGGGCGAGGAAATGTTCGCTGATATGTGCAAGGAGCTTGAAAAGGCTGAGAAATATATTTTTGCGGAGTATTTTATTTTGCAAAACGGCAAGTTTCTTAACACTGTGGTGGATATCATGGCGAAAAAGGCGGCTCAGGGCGTTGATGTGAGGATAATGTATGACGACCTTGGAAGTATCGCAACATATTCTCTTGCAGACGCTTTGAAGCTTGGGGAGAAAGGTATAAAATGTGTGCCTTTCAATCCGTTCCTTTTTATAAAATCACAGCTCAACAACCGTGACCACAGAAAAATAATGGTGGTGGACGGCAGAGTTGCATACAGCGGCGGAATAAATCTTTCGGACGAGTATATAAACATAGGCTCGAAATATGGTCACTGGAAAGATATCGGCTTTAAGATAACAGGCGAGGGCGTAAAAAGCTACACCTATATGTTTATGGAGTTCTGGAACGCTTTTTCAAATGACATGATACCTCATGACCTTGTTGGGGAGAGCTTTGAAAAAGAGGGCAAGGGTGGCGACGGCTATGTTTTGCCTTATTATGATTCCCCTATGGTGGACGAAAATGTGAGCAACACGTTTTTTTCTGAGATGCTCTATGCCGCAAGCGATTATATGTGGTTCTACACACCGTATCTTATGCTTGGTGACAGCCTTTTTGACGCTTTTATAAGGGCGGCTAAACGTGGGGTCGACGTGCGCATCATAATGCCAGGTATCGCTGACAAAAAGGTGGTTTTCAGGCTTTCGAGAAGCTATTATCGTCAGCTTATCGAGGCAGGAGTGAAGATATATGAATACACCCCTGGGTTTGTTCACGCAAAGGGCTGTATATGTGATGACAAGCTTGCGGTTCTTGGTTCGGTAAATCTTGATTACAGAAGTCTTTTCCTGCATTTTGAGTGCAGTTCTATATTCTATGATTCGTCTATAATAAAGACTTTCAAGGCGGATATCCTTGAAACCCAGAGCAAGTGCAGACAGCGCACGCTTGAGGACACAAAGCGTGGTTTCTTTGGACGGCTCATTGACGGCGTGCTAAGGATATTTGCACCATTGCTTTAACAGCTTTTTAATATTAAAATAAGATTTTGGGTGTTGATAGATCTTTGCTAAAATGGTATAATATCAAAGGACTAAGATAATACGGAGGTGAATAAAGTGGCAAACTGCGACAGTTGCGGGTCTAACGGGCGATTATGTATATATGTGAACACAGCCGACGGGCTTCGCTTTGCGTTGCCGTTTTATTCGTTGTGATCTGATATATCTGCCCGTGTGTGACCTGTCATGCACGGGCATTTTTATGCCTGTTTGTCCCTCACGTCATAAAAAAATGAAACGGAGGACAAGCAAATGAAGAAAAATGAACTGAACAAAAATGAACTGAACAAAAATGTAATTTTAAACGAGGACGCAGTAAAGAACATTCACTGCGACGAGATAACCGCTGTCATCAACAGCAATGATTCCCCGAAAGCCATGATGAACAAGCTTGACGATTATCATGGCAGTGATATCGCAGAGGTAATAAGTACGTTTTCTGTTCTCAACAGAAGAAAATTCTATCGTGTGTGCAGTCTTGAAATGCTGGCAGAGATATTTGAATATCTTGACGAAAAGCAGGCAGGGGAGTATCTCAGGGAAATGGATATCCACAAGGCTTCGGAGCTTATATCGGAGCTTGACACTGATACAGCGGTGAATATTCTGTCTGAAACAGATAAGGACAGGAGAAGCCTTATTATAGACGCTGTTGCACCTGATGTACGCAGTGAACTCAAGCTTATCGCTTCATTTGATGAGGAAGAGATAGGAAGCAGAATGACTACGAACTGCATTATCATTGACGAAGACATGACTGTAAAGCAGGCAATGAACGCTCTTGTTAGTCAGGCGAGAAAAAATGACAACATCTCAACGCTGTTCGTGGTGGACGAAAATAAGGTTTTCAGCGGAGCTATAGATCTGAAGGATCTTATCACGGCTGACAGCGAGGTGGAACTTGAGAGCATAACGGCAACTTCTTTCCCATATGTTTACGCCAACGAGCAGACTGCCGATTGTATCGAAAAACTGAAGGATTATTCAGAGTATATTATACCGGTGCTTGACGATTCAAACAGACTGCTGGGAGTTATCACCGCGCAAAATATCATCGAGGCGTCAGATGATGAAATGGGCGAGGATTATGCAAAGCTTGGTGGTCTTTCTGCAGAGGAGGATCTTAACGAGCCTGTGTTGCAGAGTGTGAAAAAGAGATTGCCGTGGCTTCTTGTGCTGTTGGGACTTGGCATGGTGGTGTCAACAGTGGTGGGAGCGTTTGAGAAAGTTGTTGCACAGCTCACTCTTATTGTGGCGTTTCAATCGCTGATACTTGACATGGCAGGAAATGTTGGTACACAATCCCTTGCAGTGACTATCCGTGTGCTTACAGACGGAGGACTTACTGCAAAGCAGAAGCTTCACCTTGTGTCAAAAGAAATGCGAGTTGGACTTCTAAACGGCACTCTTATAGGCGTGCTGTCGTTCATAGCAGTGGGGCTGTATATTTTCTTCTTCAAGGGCAAGGGGCTGGTATACTCCTTTGCAATGTCGGGCTGTATAGGCATTTCACTTATACTTGCCATAATAGTATCAAGCGCAGTGGGAACGCTCACACCGCTTTTCTTCAAGAAAATAAAGATAGACCCTGCCGTTGCGTCAGGCCCTATGATAACCACGCTGAACGATCTGGTGGCAGTTGTGGCTTACTATGGAACTAGCTGGATATTCTTGCTGAATGTTTTGAAGCTGGGGTAAAAAAATAGAATAAGATAAAAAAGCCGATCGCATCCATTTGGGTGCGGTTGGCTTTTTCAGGTTTGGCTATTAGATTCAAGGTAATGCCTATCTTATTGAATAATTCTGCATTTGGAGTTTTCTTCAATTTCTGAAAAGACCTTTTTTTGATCGATTATTGAATCATAGTATGACTTCCTTATTTCTTTGACCAAAACTAATTTGTTATTCTCAATTTTTTTGAATTGATAAATGCCATAGATCTTATGGTTGAAAAAGTAAATGAAAGATACCAGTTTTTCATCTGACAAAAGTTCACCATTTTGTGATTTTACGAAAGACATGATCATATTATAACCACGCAATTTGCTCTTTTTGTTTAAGATACGAGTAATGTTTTTTACATTGTTTAGATGTGCTGAAACAACTGTTGTTATAAAGAAACATACATTTACAAAAAGGGCAAAAGCATTGCCGAATTTCTGATTATACTCAACGGTTGTAGCGGCGACAAATTCTAGAATAACAAGTATTTTTACTAAAGATGATGATAAGAAAACTTTATCGTCATCAAGCAAGAGTGAACCATACGTTACAAAGAAAATAGCGGATATTAATATGTTTGCTAATACCAAACAGCCTAAAGGGTTGTTATTTATATTCAATACTAATCCTATAGCAATCGTAATTACAATCACTGTAAATAATGTATAAAGTGTAGGAACAACAATATTCTCATATATTCTTAAATTTCGTATCTTTCCAAGTATAATTTTGTATGCAAATTCAGATTCATTAAATGGAGTTGGATTTTTGTCATTTAATTCAAATATTCTACCAGTTATGTATTTCTTTATTTCAACCTCATTTTTATCATTAATTAACTGATCTAACTGATAATATTCCTCAGTCGTTTTAGTGTATTTTAATAAATCATAAAATTCATTAAAATCAGTATCATCTTTGTTGATCTGCTTTAAAGCCGATTCAAATGTAGCTCTTGCTTCACGAAATTGTTGGTCTTTTTGGTCACGATACTTGTTTGCACTTTTGTGATACATATTAAATATCCAGCTTAGTATAGCTATGACCGCTGTTATGATTATAGTGTTTACTCCGTCTTTCTGTATACGTTCAACGATTACTTCTGAATTTATGTTTACCATAAAAACCTCCTATTTATTTTAGTCTTACACTATAAATAATAGCGAAAGTAGTCGTTTCGTGCATCATATTGTTGATTTATATTTGAATTTTTGTAGCTTTAACTAAATTGAATGGCTCGATCATGTTAGTTTTATACAAGTATAAATCGCAAAATGTATTATAATTTCGGGTTATAAGTTTATTTGTTGGTATCTTGAAAAGTATGTCAATATGTGTTATACTTAGTAACATAAGTAACTCAGGGGGAATCAAATGTTAGCTGTATGTATGACCTTGATAGACAACGATAAGGATCAGACGTCTTTTGAAGATTTTTATTACAGAAATCGTCAGATAGCCTATGCTTTTGCATACAAGATCTTGAATAATTCTGCGCTGGCAGAAGAGGCTTGTGCAAATGCTTTTTTCAGCATCGCAAAATGTTTTAAAAAAATTCACAATTATTCTTTGCACGATATGGACGCATATCTTATTAGAACTATTAGAAACGCCTGTTATGCGATCTACAATAAGGAAAATCAAAATCCAACATCGTCTATATTTGATCTTAAGGTGGAAGATGAGCCGAGTGAGGATTTTTATGATGATATTGACTTAGATCTGCTTATAGATGCGGTAAGAAAGCTGGATGATAAACTAAAGTCTGTGATAGCATATAAGGTTTATTATGATCTGACCGCTGATGAGATCGCACAGATCATGGGCATTTCTAAGAGAACGGTATTTAATTATCTGAACAAAGCCAAAAGACAAATTTTAGATTTGATCGGTGGTGATCGTTTTGAATGATAAGTTAAGACGGGCAATAAAAACAGGCATAATTGATGAAGACTATAAGGATTATTTGGCTGTTGAGAAAATTTCACATGATTTTTCGGAAAAATATGAGCAGAGAATTGGCGAGCTGATAAAAACTAACAGAAAAAGCGGTCACAGACATATAAAGATCACTCTAAGATTTGCTGCGGCGATAATAGCTGCAGTGCTTGCAGTCGGCTCTGTGACAGTCGCCGCCGTACCGCCGCTGCGTGAATGGTTTGTTGGAGTTTTTGTACAGGATAATAATAGAAACGCTGAAATAACGCATATAAAAGATAATTCTTTGGACGATTTTAGCATTTATAATTTTGTTAAGTATGTACCGACATTCGTACCTAGCGAATTTGAAATCAAATCTGTTGTCACTACCGATACAAGGCATGAAATACATTATATATCAGGCGATAAATACATAAACTATTCGCAAAGTTCTTTGACAGTGTCTAATCAGGTAGATACCGAAAATATGAAGACTGAATGGGTAGATATTAATGGCAAAAAAGCATTCATTTCATATGACAGTGAATATACAATAATTGCATGGACAGATGGAACTTATGCTTTTGAAATAGACGGTAATTTGTGCAAAGATGACATAATTCGTATGGCAAATTCAGTTGAGTCTACAAATTAAAAATATTTTTGATAATTATTGTCAAAAACAGCGTGCTTTCATGTTTTAATTTATGTGGAAGGTTTTTATGGGAAAGGAGGTGATCTTATGTTAAAAAAATTTATTTCTACACTTGTTCTTATATGTGTGATGACTTGCTGCTTTAGTTTTAATGTTTTTGCTGAAACAACAGTTGATGATGAAATAGCATTAATGAATTTATATACGAACAAAATCAGCACAAACATCACACGTTCCAGTTCTAAGAAAATTTCATATGATTGTTCCGTTACAGGAAAATCAACGGCAACAAAGATAACAGTTTATCTTTATCTTCAGGAAAATGTGAATGGTTCATGGAGAAATGTTCACGTTTTAAGAAAAGAGGTCAACGGGAAATACTTGACAGCAACTGATTCCTACTCTAGTGCGATCTCAGGTCATAAATATCGTACGGAATTACAGGTGTATACCTACAGTGGAAGTAAGTCAGAATACTTAGAACTTCATAGTACTGTGTTGAATTTTTGATGAAATTCAAGTGAGCATGAAGATATTCTAAGTTAAGCACAGGTCATAAAATTATTAGTTGTATAATTAAAAATTCGTGATTTATTGCGAAACGAGAAAGGAAATAAGTATGATTATTAAGAAAATTGTTACGGGAATTGTTGCATTGGCTATTGTAAGCACTATGGCTGTTACTACTGCATTAGCAACTACGTCAGCAACCAAAGAGGTATATGGTCAGTCATATGCTTATTCAGGAAAGCTTGGAAATAATAGTTATGTGAGCTGGAATATTAAGGGCGATTCTTCAACTGCAATGACTACTGCGGGAAAAACAGAAAGTAAGTTTCAACGTTACATAAAGGTATCGGTTGAATGCAGAAATACAGCAAATAATGCTGTTATATCAAATCAGACAAATGAGATAACAACAAAAAATGCCGGAACAGGTATTGGAATTAAAAGAAACAAGAATAATTCATATGTTTATTATATCCATCGTGTAAAAGTTAAAACCGATAAGGATAATCAGTATACTATAGACGATGTTTATTATCGTATAAATCAAAATAAGTAATATTAAGGGGACTAAATGAAATACGTTTTTATTAACCTGAAAAATTTTGCCGTAAAGAATGTACTTATCTTTATTCTATTTATTGTTTGCGCCGTTACTGATGTGCTTATAATATTGTTTTCACATGGTGCATTTCAGAATTTTAAAGCAAGCAAGGATATTGAAAAGCAAAAGAAGTATGTATTTAACTATACTTTTTCATTTGGCGATATAATAGATACTCAGGAAGACAGTGATGGCAGGATCTTGTCTTATTTTGGAACAGATTCTATAACTCCTGTTCAGCTTCGGGAGGTGCTTGACAAGCTTGATGATAATTCTAAAGCGTCAATACCGGGTATGTATTTTAGTATAAATTTTGATCAGAACGAGCTTAAAATTGATGAGTGTTTTGACGACGGTCAACCGTATCTTATGTCTGCGGTGCGCATTCAATATGATGAGGAGCTGAATGATTATAGTTTATACGAATCGTATGTCGACAATATGAGTATACGCAAAGGCAGATATTTTACTAAGGAAGAATATGCTTCAGACGAAAATTTGGTCGTGCTGCCTAGCGGCGCAAAAGACGATATGATTGGCAAGAATGTTGAACTGCTTGGCAAAAGCTATAAGGTCATAGGCATATTCGGTAATACTGTACAAGAGGAATTTCAGGTGCCATTTAAAACGTTGGGTGATAACTGCACTATTTCAAGCATAAGTTTTCTTGATGACAATGCTCTCGATACAGAAAGCTTTTTTAAGCTGAAAAAAGCTTTCAGCGAAGTTCTAACGTGTAATGTTAATTTTCCTCCGATAGACACGATCGATATGGCTGAAATAAAATTCTACAATTCCGTTATATTTATGTCCGTAGCCGTTGCGATAGCTTCTGCAATAAACCTTGCAATGCTTTTCAGATACATAATAAGATCCCGTGCTAAACAGACTGCTATATTCATGCTGTGTGGCTGCACGTCAAATAAAATAAGACGGATGTATATAGCCGAGATAGGTATGATATCAGTGACGATATATGTGATATTTGCATTGGTATTCAATTATGCGCTGCTTCCTAAGCTTACTTTGTTTTTTGAGTATATCAAGGTCGCATATAATTTCAGGGTATATATGACCATATTTGGAATATATATTATTTCTATTTATTTGTTCCTTAACATTGTGATATTGTTTACAAATAAAAGATCCCCTGTGAAAATGATGAAAGAGAGGGGAAAATAATATGATAAAATATGGTTTAAAAGAATTTGCAAGAAATATCTACAGCAATATTTTTATCGCTGTTCAGCTCGCCATTGCATTTATTATAATGACGGCGGCTGTTTCTTCTGTTCTTTCAAGAATAGAGATGTATACTCCTGTAAAGAAATACTTTCCTGATGGCAAGGGACTATATATATGTAATATATATGATACTGCTCCTCTTGACAGTGAGCTTAAAAATATTGATGATGTGGAGTCGGTGACAAGCGGATATGATACAAGCTTGTATTATTCTCCGTCATCAAAAGATCTATCTAATGGACTTGGTGACGATAGAATGAGCGTTAATGCTTTATCTGAAGATATGATAAAGTCATTTACGCCGCAGATGAGTTCGGGAAAATGGCTGTCTAATGCGTCGGCTAACGGAGATTTGATACCTGCTGTTGTGACTGAAAACAGCAACTACAAAACGGGTGACATAGTTACCATTATGCACAAAGAGAAAGTAGGGGAGATGTCCCCTGATGATGAGGATTTTGACTATGCTGATCCTTATAAGTATGAGTATGTTAAGAACAAGGTGGAAATTGTCGGTGTCATAGCTGACGGCTCACAGTTGCTGGGATTTTCATCTGCATATTTAGGCACTGAGGATAGTATAAAAGAAAAGCCTGATTTCAGAGATCTTTATGCTAATGTCAATAAGCATGGCAATATGATGCTGATAGTTCCGACAGATTGCCTTAAAGATATAAACTGTAAAATATATCCTTGCGGCAATCAAATAGTAACGTTAAAGGATAATGTAAGCAATGAGCGTTTTAAGGAGCTTGAATTATATCTGAGGGATTATGGCAGGGTTTTTGACTTTGAGGATTTCAGAGAAAATTCGCTTGTCTATATTAATGGTCAGCTTATCAAGCTTGTTCCAATGCTTATATGCGTGATAGTTCTTGTTATTGTAAGCTCAGTTTCGGCTTCGGCAGTGAACATAAAAAAGAGACTTGGAGATTATGGTATCTATTATCTCTGCGGAGCAAAGTGGAACACATATATCAAGATAGATCTTGTGTGTGATCTTATGACCGCAGTTATGGCAGCCGCCATTGCAGTGTGTATTTCAAATGTTCTTACTATGAGCAAATTTATGGGAAATACAGTGATAAGTTTTGGTTGGCTGCACTTGATCGGCTGTGTATGTATCGTTATCTTGAACATTCTGATCTCACTTTTGATACCGGGCGTTATAATGAGACGAAATACACCAAATGAGATCTTGATGATAAATGAATAAGAGAGGCATTATAATGATAAAGCTTGATAAAATAATAAAGATATATAATCCAAAGAAAGCCAATGAATATGAGGCTTTGCATGGGGTATCATGCGAGATATCAGACGGTGAAATGGTAGCGATAATTGGAAAATCAGGCGCAGGAAAATCCACACTTTTGCATATCCTTGCCTGCATAGACAGCTATCAGAGTGGTGAGTACACAATTGACGGCACTTTGGTAAAAAATTTATCGGAGGGGCAGTATGCACAGATAAGAAATGAAAAGATAGGCATTGTAATGCAGGACTTTGCACTTGTTGAGGATTTTTCTGCCCTTGAAAACGTATTGATCCCATTGGATTTTGCAAAGAAAAAGATAAAGAATAAAAAAGAAAAAGCTCTTGAAGCATTAAAAGCTGTTGGTATGGGGGATCTTTCTAAGAAGCCTTGCAACAAGCTTTCGGGAGGACAGAAGCAGCGTGTTGCTATAGCCAGAGCAATTGTCAACGAGCCTGCCATGATACTTGCGGACGAGCCTACAGGAGCGCTGGACACAAAGACCTCGGCCGAGATAATGGAGCTTTTCAAACGCCTTAACAAAGAGGGAAAAACAGTCGTTATCGTTACTCACGATCCAAAAGTCGCAGAACAATGCAGTCGTGTTATCGAAGTGTCTGACGGTAAGATCATATAGAAAAAATCCAATTCCCGCACATCAAATGCAAAAATCACATTTTGATATCGGCTGTTTAGCGTGATATTTTGTGGGTGTGACATATCCTAATAACATAATTCGAGCTTTTTTTATCTTTCTTTTCTTTATATCTGTTTAATAAGAGTAAAATTGTCAGAATAAAAAAATTGACCGCACCCGTGAAAGGTGCGGTCATTAGTATTTTGTGGCGGAGCGTTAGTTTTGGTTTGGTCTGTATGTTTTTGCCATGCGTGAGAAGTGTGAAAGGAGCTTGCTGTCAATGAACTTGCTCACTGCTGTGACGGCAGGTCTTGCGCCTGATTTCACGTTGTAGGTGTCGGCTGTTATCTTATCTACTGCCTTTGCAAGCTCGTCTGCACTGAACAGGCTGTCTATATTCAGCTCAGGGCGAAGCCTTTTGATGACTTTTATTTCGCTCGCAAGCCGTTTTTCAACTATCTTTCTGTACACCGATCTTGATATCTCGCTGAAAGTGTATTTCTGTGAGAAGCGGTTGATAAGCTCGACGTCAAAATAGTTGGAAAGGTCGCTTATGAGTTGTGTTTCCTACTTGCTGAATTGTAGCACATAAGCACATGGCGTGTCAACAACAAGGGCAAGCACACTTTTTAAGCCCATTACACGACACTTATTTGACTTTATAAGCCAAAAACGCTTAGCCCTCAAATCTGCATTAATAATTCTTACGATACTTACGCAACAAATTCGGGTTTGTAGATGGGTTTATGCGGGTTAGACTTGAAGATGTATGCGAAAAAAGGTATCTCTAATTTGAAACTATCTGAGGCTGTTGATAAGAATGGTGCATACGATGTATATGGTGCATCAGGTTTAATTGGAAAGATTGATTTTTTTCACCAAGGTGAACCATATGTTGCAATTGTAAAAGATGGTGTTGGAATAGGTAGAACAATGTTGTTGAAAAAAACTTCTCTGTAATTGGAACTTCTAAATTTGCGAATACACTCCTTTTTTGATGTTTTTTTGTGTATTCATACAAAATATTGGCGTTTGGCGCAAAATGTCAGGATAACCCATTGACGTGTCGTGCATAAATTGGTAAAATGATATCAGTGTGTTTGTATACAGCCATTTTTTTAGTTGTACTCTGCGAGATGCACCAATTGTTGTGCATTTCGCGTGATATAATTATCTCATAAAATAAACAAGGTGCTTTTATCATGAGTACATAACATGGTTTAATAAAATATGACAAGCGTCAGCAGCGATATTGCAAAACGCATAACTACAGCGAGTCGCTGTGGAAGTTTCAGGGAATAGTAGCTTTATCAAAAGCTTTTTCACCGAATCGGATTTAATTCCATTAAATAAAATTCGGCTCCAAAGCATTTGAATCTTGTGCTGACGCTTGTTATTATTTTTTTGAGGTGACAAAATGAATGATATTGATAATGATATCATAAGGATCTCAGAGGAGCTTGATGTTCCTTTAAAAAAGCTTTATATGCTTAGCAACAACCGAATACGCTATCATAAACGAAATCAGAAAAAGTGTTATTCAAATTACCGCAAGGTGATAATACATCGTGGCAGAGGGCATAAAAACAGGGTGTTAAAAGTGCCGAACGAATATCTCAAGCTCGTTCAAAGAAGGATACTTGAAAGGTATCTTTACACGCTGTCTGTATCTGAGTATGCCACTGCATATTGCAAAAACTCTTCGCTTTTGAAAAATGCAGAGCCGCATATTGGTCAACAGAGAGTGCTTAAACTCGATGTTTCAGGCTTTTTTGACAGCATTGATTTTGGCAAGGTCTATGGGGTCATGTGCGAGCTTGGATTTTCTAAGCCTGCTACAACGCTGCTGACAAATATATGCACTCACAACAGCATGCTGCCACAGGGTGCGCCAACATCTCCGCAGTTATCGAATTTGGTGATGAAAAGATTTGATGAGAGGATAGGCAAGTGGTGTGGAGAGCGTGGCATAAATTACACAAGATACTGTGATGATATGACATTTTCAGGTAGAAAAGCTGAGCTTAACGCCAAAGAGATAACGCAACTTGTGAGCAGGGCGTTGCGGAAAATGGGGTTTAAGCTAAACATGAAAAAAACGACGCTTATCGGCTCATCGCAACGTCAGCAGGTAACGGGGATAGTAGTCAACGAAAAGGCGCAGATCTCGTCGAAACAGCGTCGGGAGATACGTCAGGAAATATATTACTGTGAGAAATACGGAGTTTCCCAAAGCCTGTTTTTCAAAGGTGCTGACATTACGTCTGAGAAGTACATAAATTCGCTACTGGGCAGGATATCCTTTGCATTGCAGATAGACCCTGCGGACGTGAAAATGCATGAGTATTTCAAGGTGGCGAAAAAACTCAAGAGTGAGGTGTGCGGGGAAAAGTAGGGCAGAACATGGAAGGTATGAAACTTCAGATAACAAAAGCTCGGAAACAGCGCAAAGTGCTATCTCCGAGCTTTAAACTTTGGTGACCCGTACGGGAATTGAACCCATGATTCCGCCGTGAAAGGGCGGCGTCTTAACCTCTTGACCAACGGGCCGATTTTTCGCTATGAGAAATGTGGTAGCGGTAACTGGATTTGAACCGGTGACACCCTGGGTATGAACCAAGTGCTCTAGCCAACTGAGCTATACCGCCATATGCGTTTCTCATAGCGACTTGATTATTATACACTATTTATGCCCCGTTGTCAACCTTTTTTGCGTGAAAAGTTTGGACTTTTTTGATTTTTGCCTTTTTGCACAGTATTATGCTTTCACTAAAAAGCAAATGCGTCATTTTGCATAATTTTTGTGCGCAGCTACAATATAGGAAGTGTAAAATAAGAATATTTTACATGAATTTTGCTTAAAACTCTTTAACAATTTGTCGTTTTGTGATATAATATATTAAATAAGTATATGTGTTTTGATATCATAATAAAAGGAGTATGGCACAATGAAAAATGTGTTTATGAATAGAGAGCTGTCATGGCTGAAATTTAATGAAAGAGTCCTTGAGGAGGCTGAGCGTGAGTGCGTGCCACTCTGTGAAAGACTTTCTTTTGCTTCTATCTATCAGAGCAATCTGGACGAGTTCTTTATGGTCCGTGTAGGCTCGCTTACTGACCAGATGGAGGTCGATCCAGACAGTAGGGAAAATAAAACAAATATGACCGCTAAGGAACAGCTCAAAGCCGTTATCGCTAGAGTGGGCGAGCTTAACGAGCGTAAAAATAAGATATACGCTGACCTTATGAAGAAAATAGCCGAGCAGGGCGTTGCTCTTGTTGATTTTTCCAAGCTTACAGCGGAGGAAAATTCTCAGTTGGAGCAGTATTTTCTCAATCAGATAGCTCCGCTCCTGTCGCCTATGGTGGTGGGAAAAAGACAGCCTTTCCCTTTCCTTAAAAATAAGGATATCTATGCCGCAGTTGTCCTTGAAAGCAAAAATTCCAAGGAGAAGCTGGGTGTTATCTCCTGCGGAAGTGAGGTCTTTCCAAGACTTATAAAGGTCGGTTCAACAGGCAAGTATATGCTCTCTGAGGAGCTTATCCTCCACTATGTACCTAAAATTTTCAAGGGCTACACCGTCAAGTCAAAGTCGCTTATAAGAGTTACAAGAAATGCTGATATCGACGCTGATGCACTTTACGACGAAGATCTTGATTACCGTGAGTTCATGGCTGACCTTATCAAGAAAAGAAAGCGTCTTGCACCTGTCAGACTGGAGCTTTCAAGACAGCTTGATAACAATATCGTTGACCTGCTCTGCAAACAGCTTGAAGTGAATAAAAAATCTGTTTTCAGAAACAGCACTCCTCTTGATCTGTCATTTCTGTTCCAGATACAGGATATACTCAGACAGAAAACCGAGCTTTTCTATAAAAAGAGAGTTCCGCAGAGGTTTACTGCCTTTGACGATAACAAGCCGATCCTGCCGCAGATAAAAAAGAAAGACAGACTGCTTTCTTATCCTTTTGAGAGCATAAAGCCTTTTATCAATATGCTCCGTGAGGCGGCTGACGATAAAAATGTTGTGTCTATAAAAATGACATTGTATCGTGTGGCAAAGCACAGTGAGGTGGTCGAAGCCCTTTGTGAAGCCGCAGAGAACGGCAAGGACGTTCTTGTATTGGTAGAGCTTAAGGCGAGATTTGATGAGGAAAATAATATCGAGTGGTCACGCCGACTCGAAAAGGCTGGCTGTACTGTTATCTATGGTCTGGAGGGCTATAAGGTACATTCAAAGCTTTGTCTTATCACAAAGCGTTCAGGCACAAAGACCGAGTATTATACTCAGATAGGCACTGGAAACTACAACGAGAAAACTTCAAGACTTTATACCGACCTGTCTGTTATGACCTGCAATAAGGACATCGCAAAGGACGCTATAGATGTGTTCAATGCTCTTGCTTCTGACGATACTGTAAAGAGCGTTGACAAGCTTCTTGTTGCACCGAATTGTCTGCAAAACAAGGTGCTTGATATGATAGACGAGCAGATAGCCATAGCACAATCAGGGGGAGAGGGCTATATTGGCGTGAAGATAAATTCTCTCACTGATAAGAAGATAATCGACAGATTTATCGAAGCTTCAAAAGCAGGCGTTAAGATAGACCTTGTGGTAAGAGGCATATGCTGTCTTATCCCAGGCGTTGAGGGCGAAACCGACAACATCAGGATAATAAGCATTGTAGGACGTTTTCTTGAACATTCCCGTATCTATATGTTTGGCAAGGGCGAGGAAAGAAAGATATATATTGCTTCCGCAGACTTTATGACAAGAAATACCCTCAGACGTGTTGAGGTCGCTACACCTATTCTTGACGAGGATATCAAGTCTCAGATAAGCATGATGTTCGACAAAATGCTTGCAGATAATTGTCAGGCAAGAGAGCTTGATTCTGACGGGGAATATACCCTTGTTTCAGACGGCAAAGAGCCGCTCAATTCTCAGGAATTTTTCTATGACCTTGCCTATGAAAGAGCTTCAAAGGCGGAGGTCGAGGATAAATGACCATATTTGCCCTGAAGGGTTCACTTGAAGAAATAACACCGGCACAGCTAAGCGAGCAAACTTGCTCGGCTGTGTTTATTACCGACTCTGCTCACGCAGAGGAAACCCTCAGAACGGCGAACATAACCTACGAGGGCGTGATATCCCTGCGTGACGTTGTGTTCTGTAAGATAGAATCACAGCCTTTCTGTCTGGCAGGCACGCTTTCTATCCCCAAGCTTCTTGACATAAGGGGAAGCCGACACAGGATACAGTTTTTTATCGACAACAAAAACATGGTGATAATAGACGATGAGGAGTTCTCGCTCAGGTTAGTCCAACGCATACAGAGAAGCAGGCATAATCAGGGAGAGAGCAGGGAGCATTTTATCTACAATTTTTTCAGCGAATTTATGCTCCGTGACACCGAGCTTCTTGCGGAACATGAGCAAAAGCTTATGGAGCTTGAGGAAAACGTAAACGATGGCAAGACGGACGATTTTCTTGAAACCATAACGCCTATCAGAAAAGAGCTTCTTATTTTGAGAAGCTACTATGATGAAATAATGGATCTGGGCAGAGAGCTTGAAGAGGACGAGAACGGCTTCTTTGAGAAAAAGCAGAAAAAATATTTCGGCACTATCTCAGACCGTGCCGACAGGCTCATGGGCAGAACTGTACATCTTCTTGAATATGCAACGCAGGTGCGAGACGCTTATCAGTCCCATGTCAATGCTCAGCAGAACAAGAATATGGAGTTTCTTACGGTCATATCCACTATATTTTTCCCTCTGACCCTTATCACGGGCTGGTATGGCATGAACTTTCAGAATATGCCCGAACTTAAAGAGGGGTATCCGGGTGTTATAGCCCTTAGTATAATAGTAGTGATAGTGTGTATAATCTTTTTCAAACGAAAGAAAATGCTTTAAGGCGGACTTTGTTCCGCCTTTTTTTGTGCTAAAGGTCAGAAATGGCGGTAAATTCATATTTCACCTCTTGAATTTGGATAATAATTGTGCTATAATAACTTTATGTTTGCGAAAAGAGGTGACTTGTCTGAATAAAGAATTACTGCTATTGCTGTTGAAGCTGGCAGCAGGCTGTGTCGTAATAATGACCTTTATCGTCATTGCCTGCCTTATCACTCCAAAAATAGCACGATTTATTGAAAAACGTCACCCTGAGCTTGCCGAAAAGGACGATCCCGAAAGGGTGGACGGTGAGAATACAGGGAATGATCCTGAGAACTATAAGGTACAGGGCATATTTGATAAGTCCCACATTGACGGCTGGGATCCCAATTATAAGATATATAACGAGGATATCTATGCTCTTAATTTTAAAAAGAAAAAGAAGAATGTCAGCAGTGAAGCTGTTAAAAAAGATGACGGCAACAAGAATAATGACAATGCCTGAATGATATAAGAAAGAGGTTTTATAAATGGCTAAGGATAAGAAAATGGTTGATGCGATAACCTCCATGGACGAGGATTTCGCAAAGTGGTATACTGATATATGTATGAAGGCTGAGCTTGTTTCATACACAAGCGTAAAGGGCTGTATGGTAATAAGACCTTACGGCTACGCAATATGGGAGAATATCCAACATATACTTGACACAAAGTTCAAGGAGCTTGGTCATGAAAATGTTTGCATGCCTATGTTTATCCCTGAGAGCCTGCTTCAGAAGGAGAAAGACCACGTTGAGGGCTTTGCTCCTGAGGTAGCTTGGGTAACATACGGCGGAAGTGAAAAGCTTGAAGACAGACTTTGCGTAAGACCAACGTCTGAAACGCTTTTCTGCGAGCATTATGCTAATATAGTTCATTCCTACAGAGATCTTCCTAAGCTTTACAATCAGTGGGTATCTGTTGTACGTTGGGAAAAAACAACAAGACCATTTCTTCGTTCAAGAGAGTTCCTGTGGCAGGAGGGTCATACTATCCACGAGACACCTGAGGAGGCTATCGAGGAGACAGAGAGAATGCTCAACGTATACGCTGATTTCTGCGAGCAGCAGCTTGCTATGCCGGTCGTAAAGGGCAGAAAGACAGAGAGCGACAAGTTCGCAGGTGCAGAAGCAACATACGCTATCGAGGCTCTTATGCACGACGGCAAGGCTTTGCAGGCAGGCACTTCGCATTACTTTGGCGATGGCTTTGCAAAGGCTTTCGATATCACTTATACTGGAAGAGATAATAAGCTTGCACACCCATTCCAGACATCATGGGGCGTTACGACAAGGCTTATCGGTGCAGTTATAATGACACACGGCGACGATAACGGACTTGTTCTGCCACCTGCTGTTGCACCTGTTCAGGTAGTTATCGTACCTATAGCACAGCACAAAGAGGGCGTTCTTGACAAGGCTAACGAGCTTTACAACACACTTAAAAATGCAGGCATAAGAGTTAAGCTTGACGATTCAGAGCAGTCACCTGGCTGGAAGTTTGCACAGTATGAGATGAAGGGCGTTCCTGTAAGACTTGAAATTGGTCCAAAGGATATTGAGAACGATCAGTGTGTGCTTGTTACAAGACACAACAGAGAAAAGGTATTCTGCAAGCTTGGTGAGCTTGTTGAAACAGTAAATGAAAGACTTCAGGCTGTTCATGATGGCCTTTATGCGAAGGCACTTGAAAACAGAGAAAGACGTACCTATGTTTGCAAGACACTTGACGAGATAACAAAGGCTCTTGAGGAAAAGGGCGACGGCTTTGTTAAGGCAATGTGGTGCGGCGATGAGGCTTGCGAGGATAAGGTAAAAGAACTCACAGGAGTAGGTTCAAGATGTATCCCGTTCGAGCAGGAAGAGATAGCAGATACCTGCGTATGCTGTGGAAAGCCTGCAAAGCATATGGTGCTTTGGGGCAAGGCTTATTAATAGGCTTTTTGGATAAAAAAATATCGGGTGGCTGTCAATTTGTTATTGGCAGTCACCCGTTTTTTGTTTGTGATTTTTAGCTGTTTGCTTGGACAAGACTCTTTATTATCGGTATGATAAGGCAGAGCATATATACTATAGTGGCAGGGTTTGTAAAGACATATCTGCGGCACTCTTTTGGTGTAAGCACGTTTTCGCTGTCATCAATGAGAAGCTTTTTAAGGCTTGTGAAAAGCACCATAAAGCCCACCAGACCTATGACTATCTCAGCAACGCTCATGAAGGTCTCATAGTGTTCAAGCCCTATTGCATCAGATATGGACGAGAAGTTTGCAAGCAGATTGTTTAGACAGTGTATTATAACTGTTGGCAGTATCGAGCCGCACTTTGCGGCGATAATAGCGTAAACAAGTCCTGTGCCGAATGCCGAAGCCGCCTGAGGGATATTTCCGTGCATAAGTCCGAATGCAAGTGCCGAGAAAAGCACCGCCGCACCCCTTCCGTATGGGCTTAGAGCCGTGAGGATCGCTCCACGGTAGATAAATTCCTCCACGATAGGGGCTATTATCACAACGTATGAGAACTGCACTATTACTGCAAGGGCAGAGGGCTGATGAATGGAAAAATCGCTTGTGGGAACTGTCACTCCGTTTTGACCAAGTATACCCGTGAGGATAGATATGAGCTGTGACAGCAGAATGTTTATCACAAAGCAGGCTGAAAACCATTTTAACCCTTTTACTGCCGTGTCTTTTTTCGGCTTTATGAAGCTTGATTCTCGTTTTCGGAAAAGTATAGCAAAAACTATCCCAAAAACAAGCACGCTCATAAGAGTGATAAACAAATTTGCCGTCATGGAAAAAGTAGTTGAGCTTATAAAAGCGGTCTGCTTTTTCAGATAGCTGAGAACTGCCGAGTAGCTAAGAGTGATTTTTCCTGAGTGGTAAGTGTATGCAACGTAAAAGAATAACACTGCGAATATCCTGTTTAGCAGGTTGTATAAAATGAGCAGAAGTGAAATTTTCACGCAATCTATAGTAAGAAGTTTCTTTTCCTGCTGTTTTTCAGGGGTCAGCAGAGAAACAGACTTTTTGGTAGTCAAATATTATTCCTCCCTTGTTCGGTCTTATCTATATATTATAACACACAACATGGTGCTTTTGCAAATGGTATTTTGTCAGGTATGTGATGAAATGTTATGAAAATGTAAATAAATAAGAGAAATTTTGTGATAACTATTGCATTTTATCAACCTTGTTGTATAATATAATTAGCACTCAAATAGATAGAGTGCTAATTATATGGAACAGTATTCAAAGAAAGTAAAATATTATTAAGGAAAGGTCGAGATTTTATGCAGACAAAAGAATTTAAGGCAGAATCCAAAAGACTGCTTGATATGATGATCAATTCGATCTACACTCATAAGGAGATTTTTCTCAGAGAGATAATCTCCAATGCAAGCGACGCTATTGATAAGCTGTATTTCAAGTCCTTGACAGACACTTCTGTGGGAATGAAAAAGAGCGACTTCGCTATCAATATCGCTATCGACAAGGAAAACAGAACGCTTACAGTTTCTGATAACGGCATCGGTATGACCGAGGAGGATCTTGAAAACAACCTTGGTACTATCGCAAACTCAGGCTCGTTCGCTTTCAAGAAAGACAATGACCTTGGGGACGATGTTGATATAATCGGTCAGTTCGGTGTAGGCTTCTATTCTACTTTTATGGTAGCAAAGGAAGTTACCGTTGTAACAAAGGCTTTTGGCAGCGATCAGGCTTACAAGTGGACATCTGACGGTGTTGAGGGCTACACAATAGAAGAGTGTGACAAGCCTGACGGCGTCGGCACAACTATCACACTGAAACTCAAGGACGATACTGATGACGAGAAGTATTCAACATATCTTGATCAGTATCAGATACAGTCACTTGTAAAGAAATATTCTGACTACATCAGATTCCCTATCAGAATGGAAGTCGAGCATACTCATTATAATGAGGATGGTAAAGAGCCAGAGGTACACAAGGCTATCGAAACTCTTAACAGCATGACCCCTATCTGGAAGAAGAACAAGAGCGAGCTAAAGGATGAGGATTACAACAACTTCTATATGGAGAAGTTCGGTGACTATGAGCCGCCTGTTGCACATATCCATTCAAAGAACGAGGGCGTTGCAACATATGACGCACTGCTTTATATACCTGCTCGTGCGCCTTTTGACTATTACTCAAAGGACTATGAAAAGGGACTCCAGCTTTATTCAAGCGGTGTAATGATAATGGAAAAGTGTGCAGACCTGCTTCCTGACTGGTTCAGCTTTGTAAAGGGCGTTGTTGACTCTGAGGATCTCTCACTGAACATCTCCCGTGAGCTTTTACAGCAGGACAGACAGCTCAAGATAATCGCAAAGAACCTTGAAAAGTCCATAAAGAACGAGCTTGCAAAGCTTCTGAAAAACGACCGTGAGAAGTATGAGAAGTTCTACAGCGTATTCGGGCTTCAGTTTAAGTTTGGCATTTATCAGTCATACGGCGCTGCAAACGAAACTCTGAAAGATCTCCTTATGTTCCCGTCCTCATTTGACGGCAAGAACGTTACACTCAAAGAGTATGTTTCAAGAATGAAAGAAGATCAGAAAGAGATCTATTATGCCTGCGGCGAAACAAAGGAAAGGATCGAAATGCTCCCTCAGCTTGAAAAGATCAAGGATAAGGGCTATGAAGTTCTTTACTTTACACAGGACGTTGACGAGTTCGCTATCAAGGTGATGATAAACTATGACGGCAAGCCTTTCAAGTCCATAAGCGACGCTGATCTCGACCTTGACACAGAGGAAGAAAAGGAAGAGGCTAAAAAGCTTGACGAAGAGAACAAGGATATGTTCGCTTTCATGCAGGAAGCTATCGCTGACAAGGTAAAGACAGTTCGTCTTTCAAAGAAGCTTAAAACTCACCCTGTTTGTCTTTCATCAGACGGCAGTATAACTATCGAAATGGAGAAAGTCCTCAACGCTATGCCTCAGAATGACGGCAACAAGGTAAAGGCTGAAAAGGCACTGGAGATAAATCCAAACCACCCTATCTTTGAGAAGCTGAAAGACCTCTATGCTAACGATAAGGACAAGCTGAAAGACTATGCAAAGCTTCTTTACGATCAGGCTTTGCTTATCGAGGGTATGTCTATCGACAACCCTGTTGAGTTTGCAAACCTTGTTTGCGAGCTTATGACAAAGTAATAAAGCTATACAGATACTCTCTTAACATACCGAAAGCCGTGGGAACAGCAGTGTTTCCACGGCTTTTTTATGCTTTTCAGGCTGATAATTGTAGGTTTTATACAAAACAAAATGAGTTTATTTGTTAAAAAAACAGATTCGGAAAACAAATTTTATGTATGCTGTTGACAAATAAATATGGGTGTGTTAATATAATTATAGTGAAATTGATACATAACATCTTTTATTGGAGTGTTACCTTTCATTTATAGACTGGGCATGACCAACTTTGTACGGACATATTGTGTGAGTTCGTATTAAGGTTGGTTTTTTTATTTTATAGGGGGGATTTTTAATGAAAATAATCAAGGTGATAAATAATAACACCGTAAGCGTCATAGACGATAAAGGAAAAGAGCAGATAATCTCAGGCAAGGGGATAGGCTTTGGAAAAAAATACGGCGACGAGCCTGATAAGGATAAAATACAGAAAATGTATCTTGTCACAGACTCAGAGCTTAGAAAAAGACTTATCGAGTGCCTGACCGAGATACCATATGAGCATATAAAGCTTACGGCAGATCTTGTGGACTATATTTCTTCACATATCGACGGACAGCTAAACGAGTCGCTTATAATAACACTTTCAGACCACATCTCATTTGCCATTGAAAGAAAAAAGCAGGGACTTGAATTTGATAATCCTCTCATGGACGCCATAAGCGACTGTTTCCCGAAGGAGCTTGCTCTTGGAAGATATTGCGTGGCGGAGATATATCAGCGTTTGGGCGTTGAGCTGAGGGGTGATGAAGCGGGCTTTATCGCAATGCACATCATAAACGCAAGGCTCGGCACAAAAATGGAACAGATACAGGATATCACTAAAATGGTGAACAGCTGTGCTGAGATAGCAGACGCTTGCCTGGCAGGGAAGATAAACAAGAACTCTGTTGCATATGAAAGATTTCTTGTGCATTTAAAATATCTTGCGAAAAGACTCTTCAAATCTCAGGAGCTTCCTAATGTTCTCAGCAGGGACGAGGAGTTCACTGATATCATAAAAAAGAAATTCAAAAAGCAGTATAAATGCGCAAAGCATATGCAGGATCATATTTTGAAGAATTATGCTAAAACTATATCGGAAGATGAAATGATAACTCTTTCGATTCATCTGAAGAAAATAAGTGGATAGGCATTATTGCCACAGCTTATATATAATGTATTCGCTGCGGTATTATCATTAACGGTACCATAATGATAATTCAGCTGAGATAAATTGATCATGGAGGATATTATTATTATGAAGGATAAAATTTTCGGCGTATTGCAGCGTGTGGGACGCTCCTTCATGCTCCCTATCGCACTGCTGCCGGTGGCGGGTCTGCTTCTTGGAATAGGCAGCTCCTTTACAAACGCCACAACTATCGAAACCTATCATCTTGGCAAATTCATCTATGAGGGCGGTGTGCTTTACACTATACTCGACATAATGAGCAAAACGGGAAGCGCCGTTTTCGATAACCTTGCGCTTCTGTTTGCAATGGGCGTTGCTATCGGAATGGCAAAGAAGGAAAAAGAAGTCGCAGCCCTTTCGGGTGCTATCGCCTATATCGTAATGAACACCACTATCAGCGCACTTATCACCGCAAAGGGCGGCGTTGAGGCAATGGCAGAAAACTCCACAACGTCAGTGCTTGGTATCACCACGCTGCAAATGGGCGTTTTCGGCGGTATCCTTGTAGGACTTGGCGTTGCGGCACTGCACAACAAGTTCTATAAAACAGAACTTCCGCAGGTGCTCTCATTCTTCGGCGGAACAAGATTTGTTCCTATCGTTTCAACTGTCACATACCTTATCGTTGGTATCATAATGTTCTATCTGTGGCCTATAGTACAGCTTGGTATATCAAAGCTTGGCGTGCTCGTTCTCAACTCAGGCTATGCAGGCACATGGATATACGGAATACTTGAACGTGCTCTTATCCCATTCGGACTTCATCACGTTTTCTATATGCCTTTCTGGCAGACAGAGCTTGGCGGCTCGATGATGATAGACGGCAACATGGTAGCAGGCGCACAGAACATATTCTTTGCAGAGCTTGCTTCAAAGTCAACAGAAGTTTTCTCAGTATCGGCAACAAGATTTATGGCAGGAAAATTCCCGTTCATGATATTTGGTCTTCCTGCTGCAGCATTTGCAATGTACAAAACTGCTCGTCCTGAAAAGAAAAAGGTAGTAGGAAGCTTGCTTCTGTCAGCGGCTCTTACTTCAATGATTACAGGTATAACAGAGCCTTTGGAGTTCACATTCCTGTTTGTTGCACCTCTTATGTATGCTGTTCATTGCGTATTGGCAGGACTTTCCTATATGCTTATGCACATTCTTAACGTTGGCGTTGGAATGACGTTCTCAGGCGGTCTTATAGACATGACCCTCTTCGGAATTTTGCAGGGCAACGCAAAGACCCACTGGATATGGATAGTTGTTGTTGGACTTATCTATGCAGTTGTTTACTACTTTGTGTTCTACTTTATGATAACAAAGATGAATCTTAAAACACCTGGCAGAGAGCCTGATGACGTTGAACCTAAGCTTTATCGCAGAAGCGACGTGAACGAGGCTAAGGCGGCAAAGGTAAAGAGCACAGACAAGAGAGCTTCAGACGTTGTAAGCGCAATGATACTCAAAGGTCTTGGGGGTAAAGATAACCTTTCAGACGTTGACTGCTGTGCAACAAGACTTAGAGTTACAGTAAATGACGCCTCAAAGGTCATGGACGATATGCTCAAAGCCAGCGGTGCTTCAGGCGTTATCCACAAGGGCAACGGCGTTCAGGTCATTTACGGACCAAAGGTCTCAGTTATAAAATCAGATCTTGAGGATTTTATCGACTCGCCATACAGCGATGACCCTGACAGCATTATCGGCACTGAGAAAGCTTCTGATAAAATAGAAGAAAAACCGCAGACCGAGGGTGCAGAAAACACAGAAACTAACGGCAAGACAATAACGCTTTACTCCCACATGAACGGCACTGCCGTTAAGCTTGAGGACGTTGAGGACGAGGTGTTCTCACAAAAGATACTGGGCGAGGGCGCAGCCGTTGAGCCGTCAGAGGGCAAGCTTTACGCTCCATGCGACGGAAAGATAGACAGCGTTTTTGACACAAAGCATGCCGTAAATATGGTATCGGACGATGGAGTGGAGATACTTCTCCATATCGGTATCGACACCGTAAAGCTTGGCGGACAGTATTTTGAAGCCCATGTCAGCGACGGTCAGGAAGTTAAGAAAGGCGACCTGCTCATAAGCTTTGATATGGATAAGATAAAAGCCGCAGGCTATAAGGTGACAACACCTATCATAATTGGCAACACGGACGATTATGCGTCTGTTGAACCTGCTGCCGAAAACAGCATATCGGCAGGGGATATAATTTTGAAGATCAAATAATTATTTGGAGGTATTCATCATGAAAACATTTAGCTACACAATCACAGACGAAGTTGGTATCCACGCAAGACCGGCTGGACTTCTTGCAAAGAAAGCAAAGGAGTTCGAGAGCGTTTGCACTATCGAAAAGGGCGGAAAGAGCGTGAACATCACAAAGCTTATGGCTCTTATGGGTCTGGGCGTTAAGCAGGGCGATACTGTTACTGTTACCTGCGAGGGTGCAGACGAGGACAAGGCTTCCGAAGCACTCAAGGCATTTTTTGAGGAAACACTTTAATTATTATCTGTCAGCTGGGCGGTTAAAGCCGTCCAGCCGGCGGGACGTTTCTGCGGTGTGTTCGCAGGAGCGTCCCATCGGCTGGAAACAGCGTGAAGAATAATAAGATCTATGAGAAAAGGGGCGGATATTTATGACTAAGTATACAGGAAAAGGCGTTTACGGTGCGGTAGCAATGGGTAAGATCTCAGTATTCAAAAAGCAGGATACCGCTATAAAACGTATTCACACAGAAGACAGCGAGGGAGAAAAGAAGCGAGTTGCCAGAGCTAAGCAGGCAGCCACAGAACAGCTCCAGAGCATTTATGACAAGGCACTCAGGGAGGTGGGCGAAACAAACGCTCAGATCTTTGAGATACACATGATGATGCTTGAAGATGATGATTATAACGAGTCTATAGAGAATATCATCGACAGCCAGAAGGTCAACGCAGAATATGCAGTGGCAGTGACGGCAGACAACTTTGCGGAGATGTTTGCTTCTATGGACGATCCTTATATGCAGGCAAGAGCCGCAGATGTAAAGGATATTTCCAACAGGATCATCGCAAACCTCACGGGCAATGTCAGCGACGGCTCAGCAGGTGACGACAAGATGATAGTTTGTGCCGATGATCTTGCACCAAGCGAAACTATATCTCTTGATAAAGACAAGGTGCTTGCCTTCGTTACTGCACATGGCTCGTCAAATTCACATACAGCTATCCTTGCAAGAAATATGAACATACCTGCGGTAATAGGCGTAGGAAGCAAATTCCTATCAGAAATAAAGGACGGCGACTTTGCTATTGTTGACGGTTTTACAGGGGAGATATTCGTTGACCCTGATGAAAAGACCACCGCTGAGCTTACCGCAAAGCAGAAAGCAGACGAGGAGAAAAAGCGTCTTTTGCAGACCCTCAAAGGCAAGGAGAATGTCACAAAGGACGGTAAAAAGATAAACATTTATGCAAATATCGGAAGCGTTGACAACATCGGTGCTGTGCTTCTCAATGACGCAGGAGGAATAGGTCTTTTCAGAAGCGAGTTTCTCTATCTTGAAAACTCAGATTTCCCTACAGAGGAACAGCAGTTTCATGCTTATAAGCGTGTTCTTGAGAGCATGGCAGGGAAAAAGGTCATCATAAGAACGCTCGATATCGGTGCTGACAAGCAGGTGGATTATTTTGGCCTGAAAAAAGAGGAAAACCCAGCTTTGGGATACAGAGCAATAAGAATTTGTCTTACAAGACCTGAGATATTCAAAACTCAGCTCAGAGCGCTTTTCAGAGCTTCCGTATACGGCAATCTGGGCATAATGTTCCCTATGATAACAAGCGTTTCAGAGGTAGAAAAAGCCCTTGCTATGTGTGGTGAAGTCAAGGCTGAGCTTAAAGAACAGGGTATAACAGTTTCTGACAGCGTTGAGCTTGGCATCATGATAGAGACCCCTGCTGCGGCTATCATAAGCGATAAGCTTGCAAAGCTTGTGGACTTTTTCAGTGTTGGCACTAATGACCTCACTCAGTATACCCTTGCTTGCGACAGACAGAACCCTGATATAGAGCAGTTCTGCGACACTCACCATGAGGCTATACTTAGACTTATTGAAATGTCTGCAGAGAATGCCCACAAGAACGGCGCATGGATAGGTATATGCGGTGAGCTTGCGGCTGACACTACTCTCACAGAAACCTTCCTGAGAATGGGCATTGACGAGCTTTCAGTTTCTCCGACCTTTGTTCTCAAAGTCAGGGACGCTGTAAGAAATATTGACCTCTCCAAATAATTTCTCATAGATCTTCACACGAAGAACACACCCTCGTTCATATGGACGGAGGTGTGTTCTTTTATTTGACAGGAGCACTTTAATGTGCTAAAATATCTTATCGGCACAATTGTGTTTGTACATAAGTTTGTTATCAATGCACAAAAAATAAAAATAAAATTTGTATACTATTTTGCCATAAAATCTCCCGTGCAGAATCGTATATAAGTTATCGAGGGGTGTGAAAGACTTGACCGACACTGAGTTCGATTTCAGGGTGGAGCTGATCCTGAAAAATGACAAAAACGGGCTTAGGGAGATCTATCAATGCTACGGCAAGGTGATATATAACATCATGCTTGACATTGTGAAAAGTCCTCAGGACGCTGAGGACCTCACATCAGATTTTTTCCTAAAGCTATGGGACACCGCAGGTCAGTACCGAAAGGGAACGGGGCATAAGCGATATCTGACTGTAATGGCGAAAAATCTCGCTCTTGACTTTATCAGAAAAAGGCGGCACGAAACGCCGACCCTTGACGATGATGAAGCAGGGCACAAAGAACAGCAGGACAGTATGCGGGTAGACGACGATGTGATCGGAAAGCTCACCTTCGAGGAGGCTTTGAAGCTGCTTTCAGAGGGCGAAAGGGATATCCTGAACATGAGGCTTGGAATGGATATGACATTTCGTGAGATAAGTCGGGCAGTGGGGAAGCCGCTGGGTACTGTCACATGGAAATACCGTCAGGCTGTTTTCAAACTAAAAAAGACCATAAAGGAGGACAGTATCTATGGCTAAGAACATAAAATTTCTTTACAAAAAGCATATTTCTGATACTGCCCCTGACATGGAAAAGCTCTGGGACAGGATAGAGGGACAGCTTGAAAACAAAACGGACAAAGATCAGACACAGATAAAAGTAAGCCGCAGAAATTACAGAAAATTTGCAGCGGCAGCAGCCTCGCTCGTGCTTATTATCGGCGGCGTAAGCCTTTACGCCGATATCCGCTCAGAGTCGGACAGTGTTTCAAAGCATAGCGTAGAAACGGCTGACAAGGCTAGGCTTGAAAACAGAGAAGAAAAGACATACGAACAGCTCAGTTTCAGCCACACAGACACAAAGGCTTATGAGGACAGCTACATTCCAAAGGGCGATGATTATTTCACAGAGGACAGCGTTCTGGAAGATACAGACTTCTTTGCAGATGTGACAGTGCTTTCAGCAAGGCTCGACAGCGACAGCGCACATTACACCCTGAGAATAAACAGCCTTGTATCAAAGACAGGAGAAGAAAGCGAAACAAATATCACCATTGAAAGCTCTACCCCTTATATCATGCAGGAAAACAGAGAATATTTCATACCACTGAGGAAAGAAAACGGCACCTATTCTATTGCTTTTGAAAATGCACCTCAGATAGAAATTTCTCTTGACGGGAATATCGTTTTTCAAAACGGCTGGAAAAGTCTTGACGATGATTCGGGTATTCTTAAGGACTCGCAGAAAAGCAAGAACGATTATTTCTATGACCGAATGAGATATTCCTCGAAAAACGATCTGCAAGACCTGCTTGCTAAGTGGAGGACTATGTAGCTAACAACGCAAGGGCATATCGCCCACGCTATTTTACGGGAGATGACAGCTATGAAAAAGACAACTTCAAACAGCATAAAAAGAAACTTGACCACAGCTCTGTCGCTTGTTATGACGGCGACAATGCTTGCTTCATGCGGAAGCGGTTATGACGGCTCGGAGAGCAGAAAGAGCGGCAGCTATAACAATGAAAGAACAACTGCGGAAAACTACAGATACAACAATGTTACAGCCGGAGATACTGACGGCACAGCGAACATAGGAGGCGGTTACAATACCGAGGAATATAACCATCTGACCGAAAACGGCTATAAGCTTGTTTCAGACGAACCGCTTTCCACCTTTTCCACAGACGTTGACACGGCTTCCTACACAAACGTGAGAAGAATGATAAACGACGGCTGGGAGGTCGACACTGACGCTGTGAGAACAGAGGAGTTCATAAACTATTTCAAGTATGACTATGAAAAGCCTACGGAGGGTGCGGTGTCTATAAATACCGAGCTTTCAGATTGTCCTTGGAACAGTGAAGCAAAGCTTATGCTGGTGGGGCTTCAGGCAAGGGAAGCAAAGGTCAAGGACGTTCCTACAAACCTTGTTTTCCTCATAGACGTGAGCGGCTCAATGGAGGACGAGGATAAGCTTCCTCTTGTTCAGCAGGCTTTCTCAATGCTTGCTGAAAACCTTGGGGCTGATGACAGAGTTTCTATCGTCACTTATGCAGGCAGCGACAGCGTTGTTCTTGAGGGCGAAAGTGGCGACAACAGCGAGGAGATAGTTTCAGCACTTAACAGCCTGTCAGCAGGCGGCTCGACAGCAGGTGCGGCAGGAATTACCACAGCTTACAAGCTTGCAGAGGAGTATTTCATAGAGGGCGGCAACAACAGAGTTATCCTTGCAACTGACGGCGATCTGAACGTTGGTCTGTCAAGTGAAGAAGAGCTTACCGACCTTATATCACAAAAGCGTGACTCAGGGGTATATCTCTCAGTGCTTGGCTTCGGCTCAGGAAACTATAAGGATAACAGGCTTGAAGCCCTTGCTGATAACGGCAACGGAAACTATGCTTATATCGACAGCGTTGACGAAGCAAAAAGAGTGCTTGTAACAGAAATGAGCGGAACTCTTTTTACTGTCGCAAAGGACGCAAAGGTGCAGATAGAGTTTAATCCCGAAAATGTTTCAGCATACAGGCTGGTGGGCTATGAAAACAGACTTCTCAATGATGAGGACTTTGAGGACGATACAAAGGACGCAGGCGATATCGGCTCGGGTCAGCAGGTCACGGTTTTGTATGAGATAGTGCCAAATAACGGCAATGAAAAGTCGCTGAAATATCAGGATAACGAGAGCAAGGCTGAAACCAACGAGCTCAGCGGAGAAATGCTCACAGTTTCAGTGAGGTATAAAGACCCGGAGGCGAGCGAAAGCAAGCTTATAGACAAGTCTGTTATGTGTTCTGACTATACAGAGGCTGTGTCACAGAATTTTGCAAAGGCTTGCTCTGCGGCAGAGTTTGCAATGGTGCTTAGAAACAGCGACTATGCAAGCGGTCTTACCGCTCAGGGCGTTGTGGATTATATGGAACAAAACAATGTTGACAACAGCGAGCTTTTTGAACTCATATACAAATATATGCAAAACGGCACAGGCAGCGAGGCAAGCTACTGGTAAAAAACTAAATCGAGGGGTGCTGCATGGTCAGCACCCCTTTGGGCCATAAAATTTACCTCTTGCATAGAAATCTGTACCTGTCAGCCAAAAGGGGTTTACATGAAAAGAAAAATAGATTATAATAAGGCTGTCAGATAAAACGGGGGTGAAAGCGTGAAGGTCAGGATAGAGATAGACGAGAATATGTCTGAAGACGAGATAGTCATAAGGTGCGCCCAGCCCGATGAACGTGTGCTTAAAATGAAAAGGGCGGCGGAGTCCGCTGAGGGCGATCCTGAGATAGCTTTTTTCAAAGACGCAGTTCAGTTCTATCCTCCCCTTGATTCCATACTGTTTTTTGAAACAGGGGAACATAATCTTAACGCTCATACCTCTGACGACGTTTTTCAGGTCAAAATGAAGCTTTTCGAGCTTGAAGAGATACTTCCACGAAAGTTCGTGCGGGTGTCAAAATCCGCTATCGTGAATGTAAAGCACATCTATTCCGTTGAGCGAAACATAACCTCTGCAAGCCTTATAAGCTTTGCAGGCACTCACAAACAGCTTTACGCCTCACGAAGCTATTACAAGCTTTTGAAGCTCAGACTTGGAGAAAGGAGATTTCTATGAAAAACAAAAATCTTATATGGGGCTTGTTCTTTATCCTTGCAGGCGTTGCGCTTATCCTTGACCGCACAGGTCTGCTTGGAAGTGTAAGCGTGTGGAGCGTTGTGATCTCACTGCTCCTCGTTCCTGTTATCGTAACGAGCGTCAGACACCTTAACTGCTGGGGAATATTCTTCCCTATGGCTATCATGGCGATACTCTTTGACGAAACTCTCGGTATCGAGAAGTTCACCCCATGGCCTGTTCTGGGTGCGGCACTGCTTCTCAGCGTGGGATTTTCATTTATTTTCCCTTACCGCTACAGGTTTACACAAAGCAAGTGGACCACCCACACTACCGATAATCCTGCATGGGATAAATCCTCAGACAACGGGGAATATGTGCGTATCGACGCAAAATTTTCAGGCTGCACAAAGTATATAACCTCAAAGGTGTTGAAAAGAGTCGACATAAGCTGCCGTTACAGCGGTATGGAGGTGTACTTTGATTCTGCCGATATGGCAGGAAACGAAGTCGAGCTGAATGTTGATGTGCTTTGCGGCGGAGTGGAGCTTTATATCCCGAAGAACTGGGGCATAAAGGTGGAAGCCGACTGCGTTCTTGGCGGAATAGACCAGCCTAACGGAGCTTATGATGAAAAAGAAAAGATCCTTATCATAAAGGGCAGAGCAAAGATCGCAGGAATAGATATAACATATGTTTAGTCTTATGTGAAAGAACAAAAGTAAAAGGGGCTGTAAAAAAAGTCCCCAAGAAAAAAGGCTGCGATCTTGCCAAAAAG
>NZ_LARF01000078.1:0-3055 GCF_000980385.1 Ruminococcus sp. N15.MGS-57 | reverse complement strand
AGTTTGATAAATAAAGCAAAAACATCGGACAAAAGCTATAAATCAGACTTGAAATCGCTGAAATCAAAGGTGCTTTCCATAGATGAAAGCATATGCGACGTCGATGATGTTATCAGTTCGATAAAATCATCAACGAAAACGCAGGAAGATAAGATTGAAACTCTGGAAAATCTAAAACAGGATATAAATGATTTTATATCTGATGTTGTACGCATTGACGGTGACGCCGCCGATGCAATCAATAAGAGCAAAGATGATTTTTACGATAAATATGAATATCTGAAGCCCGAATGCGAAAAAAGCGGTTGGGAGAAGTTCAAAGACGGCTGCAAAAAGGTCGGCGAGTGGTGCCAGGAGCATTGGAAAGAAATTCTTGCGATTGCAGTTGTTATCACCGGTGTTGTTCTTTGCTTTGTTCCGGGTTTGAACTGGCTTGGCTCTGGAATTTTAATCGGCTCATTGAAAGGTGCTTTGAGCGGAGGTCTGATAGGTGGACTATCAAGCTGGGCGTCAGGAGGTTCATTCTGGGAGGGCTTTAAGGACGGCGTGGTGACCGGAGCTATTTTCGGTGGCGTATTTGGCGGACTTGGAGCGGCAGGTGAATTTTTAGGTAATGCCAAGGCGGTTAGTTTGCTTGCCAATGGAAAATGGTTGGGTAAATCGTGTAGCTTTGCTAAAACGGTTGGAACGGTCGCCAAAGCAAGTGGAGCTATCACATTTGTAATGGGAGGCTTTGATACTCTCGCATTAGGTTCAAAGATATTGTTTGGTGATAACTGGTTTAGTGACTTTAATGCGGCTTTGCATGAGAGTTCTATATACAATGTAGCTCAGACGACTATAGCAAGTGTAGCTGTTTTTACCGGCGGAATGAACAGCGGATTTAACAAGGCAGCTAACAGTGCAGGAGTTAAACCGTCATGTTTTGTGGCGGGAACGCTTGTCATGGCGGTTGCCGGAATGGTTGCTATAGAAAAGATAAAGTCAGGAGATAAAGTCATTTCAACAGATCCTGAAACAATGGAAACTGGTGAAAAGACCGTCCTTGAAACATACATAAGAGAGGTAACTACTCTTGTTCATCTTACAGTAAACGGCGAAGAAATCGTTACAACTGTTGACCACCCGTTTTATGTAAAAAATCAAGGCTTTATCAAAGCAGGAGAACTAATAGTTGGTGATGAACTTCTTGATGTAAACGGAAATGTTCTTTTAGTTGAAAATTTTGATATTGAGTTGACAGAAGAACCCACTACAGTGTATAATTTTCAGGTGGAGGATTTCCATACTTATCATGTTTGTACATTGGGCGTGTTGGTGCATAATGCTGGCAAAGAATATGGAAAACAATATTCTCCAGAACAGCAGAAACTGGTTAAGGAAGGAAAAAATATTAGCAAGATAAATCGTGTCACAAGATTAGAGGCAGAAGATTATGTAAATAGATGTAGAGCAGCTGGACTTGGCAAGGATAAAGTTCGTATAGACCCACCGCATTTCAATAGAATGGATCCAGCAAAATTGGCTGAAGGTATATCAGGTAAGCCGCATTTACATGTTCCTTCAGGCAAAAATTCTCATGTGGAAATTATTGATTAGGAGAGTGAGATAATGAAGTTGTATAGAAATGGTTATGTTGTATCCGAGGTAAAAGATAATGATTATACATATAATGTATGGCCGTTTGAAGATGTAGATGATGATAAGAATGCTATGATGTTAACTGAGGAAGCAGATAACACTTGGTTTCTGCAATATGATATGCAACATATTGTCCCTGATTTTAAGTTTGTATATAAATATTTTCAATATTGTCAAAACAATGGGCTAAAGTCGAATATTCTTTTGTATGAAACAACTAACAAAGAAATCGTTGTTCCTGAAATTAAATTGCCAACTAAATTATTAGGTTTTGATTGCATTGGTAATGTATATTATTCGTATTTAAAAAATGAATATAACTATTTTAAAGACGATTTAAATGCAAAAGGTATATATGTCAATAAATATGGGTTATTGGATTCTTTAGAAGATGTTTTGACTTATATAAGCTTAAGACAAAAAGACATTAGTTCTGGAATACAGTTGGAAAATTTCTGGAAAGAGCTCCCAACAAAGATTAGTTGTGTCAAATTGTAAAAGTGTATTCATTTAGCAATGGGATTAATCGCAATCAAAAATATAAAAGCAATAAAACTAATAGTTGGCAATTAAAATTATTTTACTTTAACAATATGGAGGTGATAAAATGCCCACAAACCAAGAAAAAGTTTCACAGCTTTTAGCAGATTCGCACTTTGCATTCATAAACAGCCAAAACAACGAATCTCTTCATTTAGCAAACGAGGCAATTAGGCTTGCTCCAAAAAATCCTGACGCTTATCAATGTGCAGGAGATGCGTATATGTCTTTGGGGCAGTATGAAAAGGCGGTCGAGAGCTATAAAAAAGCGGTCAAGCTTGATCAGAATAACGGCAACAGGTATTTTAACTTAGGGTATGCCCTTGCTACCAACGAAAAAGCGGCAGACGCTATAAAAAATCTTGCAAAAGCTGATGAGCTTGGTTGTTCGCCTGAGAACACAGTCCAGCTGTATAACCTGCTCGGAATAATCTGTTTCGATATAGGAAGATATAAGGATGCACTTGTAAATCTTGAAAAAGCGGAGCAGATAATCGGTGTGGATATGGATATCATGAAACGTAAGGCAATTATTTACGGCATGAAGAATGATATCCGAAACGGACTTCTTACCACCAATCAGATGAAGCTTGTCGCACCGTCAGACTACACTGGCTATCAGCTTGCATTTAAACTGCTGTGCCAGGCAAACCGCCTCGACGCCGCAGAACGGGAACTTGAAATGGCTAAGAAATATGCCGAGCTTTCAATGGATTACTACTTTGACTGCATGACCTTTGAGATTCAGAAGTATCAGACCGATAAGGACAAGCAGCGATATAACAAGGCTCTTACATTTATTGAAGAAGCCTTGAAAACGTTAAAACCTACGTCTACAGAGGTAATCGAAAGCTATATCAACGCCGCAGAAATA
>NZ_LARF01000013.1:0-70506 GCF_000980385.1 Ruminococcus sp. N15.MGS-57 | reverse complement strand
AGGCACAATGGCAAAGTAGAGCGCAGTCACCGAGAAGATCACAACAAATTCTATTCGTGCCATAGGTTTTATTCCTGCGACGACTTAAACGTGCAGCTAGCTGCACGTTTAAGTCGAACAAACAACCGTCCTATGCGTCCCCTCAAATGGTTTTCGCCTATCGAATTTCTTAATGATAGTGTCCAATATGATTGACAAACCAACAGTGAGATAAATTTCTTTTTGATATTGCCTAAAAAAACTTTGACAGATCAAAATTCATGGCAAAGTCATCATACCACGACAGATCGCAGCCTTGTCTTTCTTTGGGCTTTGCCGCAGTCTTTCTCTTTGAATCATTGTCAAGCCAGCCTGAGATTATGCGGTATGGGTCTGTGCAGTGCCTGCCCTTGGTAAACAGCCATTGAGATAATTTAGATATATAGCTCTCTAAAGACAGACCGACAGACCGACACCTGCTTTCAAGCTCGTTATACTGCTCTGATGTGAGCATTATATTTTTGTGTGTGCCGAAAGACCTGACGACAGACTTCGCTGTCCCTGCGTCTTTCTTTTTCTCTTTATCTATAGCTTTATCTTTGTCTTTATCTATATCTTTATCTGTATCTTTGTCTATATCTATATCTGTATCTTTGTCTTTATCTATATCTATATCTTTATCAGCTTTTTTTGCTTTTTCTGAAAACCTTTTGGTTTGTGAAAAAGCTTTTGGTTTTTCTGCGGTATCATTTATACCCTGAGGTTTTTCTTCTGCATTATCTGCTGATGCAGCTGTCTGCTCAGCTTTTTCATCAGTATTCCCTGACTCATCAGACTTTTTAGGTCTGCCCCCCTTTTTACCGCACTCGCTCCTTTGAGCACACATCTCTTCCCATGCAATGCCGTCACGCTCGATAGCAGCCCTCATCATAAGAAACGCTATCTTTGCTCCGCCTGACAGCTTTGGTGTTTCTCCCCTCTTTGCATAAGCAAACAGCGCCATGACAAGCTCGCCTATCTCTTCGCTGCTGTCAAGCGCCTGAAAAATGTCCTCCCAGTCTTTGTAAAGCATGAAAGCTTTGTTGTCTGTGTGAAAATTCTTTGCCATTTTTATCGTCCTTTCTCTGTGAAGCAGAGGAAATTATCCCCCTCTACTTATCCAGAAAAAAGGGCGTTTTGTTGCATAAAAAATGCAACAATTGCAGAAATGTTGCCAAATTAAAATATAAATCATTTGTTTGCATAAATCGAATACCGACATTTTGTGCAATGTGACGGTGAAATGTCATGTGATTTTGCGGCAAGACAAACTATCCCAAATAATCTGTAGGGGCGAACAGTGTTCGCCCATGCTCAGAACTTGTACAAATTCAGAACTGTAGGGGACGACGCCCTACATGGTTTGTGAAAATATAACGAATGTACGAATATCATAAAATTGTCGGGCGATATATGCAGGCGAACGCTGTTCGCCCCTACCGTATATCGTGCGAACAACTCAGTCGTGGATATAAAAAAAAGAGCCGACCAAAGCCGACTCGTTTTTATAGAAAGAATTATCTGATAGCTTCCTTGACCTTAGCTGCCTTACCAACTCTGTCACGGAGATAATAGAGCTTAGCACGGCGAACCTTACCGCTGCGTACAACCTCTACCTTTTCAACTACAGGTGAATGAACAGGGAAAACTCTCTCGATTCCACAGCCGTGAGCTACTCTACGAACTGTGAATGTCTCGTGGATTCCACCGTGCTTCTTAGCGATAACTGTGCCCTCGAATACCTGGATTCTGGACTTGTCACCCTCTGTAATTCTTACGTGTACCTTTACTGTATCACCAACATTGATAACAGGTGCCTCGGATTTAAGGCTTGAATTAGAAATCTGCTTTAAAGCGTCCACTTTAAATTCCTCCTTAATATTTTCAGACATTCATTCGCTTTATGGCAGCTATCGCTGCAAAGCCAGAGGACTGCCCGCTTTAATGTCGTGCCTTTCGTTCAAAGGCGTGGCATTAACTCTCGTCGGAAGAACCGACGGTAATTCAAATGCTTTAATATTATACCACATCTCAAAACCTTTTGCAAGGATATTTATATAAAATTTTCGCCATTTGCCATGAGTATTTTTGTACGTTCTGTATAAATTTCCGATATTTCTATACCATAACGCTCACAGAACGTGTCTATGACTACGTTCACATTAAGATTGAAGGAGCTTCCACACGGCAGCTTTAATATCACCTCAAAGCTGTCCTCTAGCTCTTTGCTGTCAAGCACTGTGATATGTGGCTTTATATCCACAAGATTGATAGTCTTTTTCTTGGTTCGCTTTTCTATCTCTATCTTGTCAAGTGCTATGAACTTGCCGAAAAGCTCCGCCACTTCACGTACGCTCTTATCTGTTTTCAGCCTCACCACATACTCCGCCGCTGTAATGTCGGTATGCTTATGCTCAGGCTTTGAAACGCTCACTATCTCAAGCCCCACAGGCGTTTGTGCGTTCATTCGCTCCAAGACCTCGCCGTATGGGATATCCTCAGTGAGAGCAAAGTCCATTATCTCCACCCTGCTGTCAGTGCCAAGGGGCAATGCAAGTGGGAACATTATATACACATGAGGATTGAAACCCTGAGTGTGCCATATTGGCAGGTGCGCCCTTTTGAACACTCGCTGAAAGGCTCTCATGAGGTCAAGATGAGAAATGTATTTCGCCCTGCCTGTTTTTGAAAATACCGCTCTGTATTCAAATCTCTCCAAACGGAGATTTACATTCTTCGGCTCAGCGTTTGCCACAGTAAACACCTCCGTATTCGCATTTTATGCCACAGCCTGAACAGCCCTCTTTGCAGTTTCGTGTAGTCACTGCCTGATGTGCTTTCTTGTTCTCACGAACGAAAAACTCGTGGCTCACAAGATAATCAAGGTGCGACCACGGCGCTATCTCGTCATAAGAACGTCTGCGGTGAGCATAGAAGCTTGTATCAAGCCCGCACTCCTCAAATGCTTCCTGCCACTTGTCTGCCTTGAAATGCTCGTCCCAGCCGTCAAGATAGCAACCCTTTTTCCATGCGGTGTATATCGCCTTACCAAGACGTCTGTCACCTCTTGCAAGAACCGCTTCCAATATAGATGTATAGGATTGGTGAGTGCTAAGGCGTATCTTACGGCTTGTAAGACTTTTGAAAAGGTGTTCCTGTTTCTCTTTTATCTCCTCGGGAGTTGCCTGTGGCTCGAACTCGAACGGAGTAAAAGGCTTTGGTACGAATGTTGCAGTAGAAACTGATATCTGCACGCTCTTGCCACGCTTTTCTTTTGGTGTTTCGTAATAAAGGTCAAGGACTTTCTGCGCAAGCTTTGCGATACCCTCAACGTCCTCCAGCGTTTCCTCTGGCAGACCAAGCATGAAATAAAGCTTGACAGTGCTGTAACCGCCCTCAAAGGCAGTGCGGCAGGTACGCATTATCTCCTCTTCGGTGATGTTTTTGTTTATGACGTCACGAAGTCGTTGTGTGCCAGCTTCAGGAGCAAAGGTCAGACCGCTTTTTCTTACGGACTTTATTTTCTCCAAAAGCTCTTCACTGAAATTGTCTATTCGCAGCGAAGGCAGTGAAAGGTTTATCTGCTCGCCGTCGGTGTATTCCACAAGATTTTCCAAAAGCTTGTTTATCTCTGTGTAATCGCTCGTAGACAAAGACGACAAAGACACTTCCTCATAGCCCGTCTGCTCGCAAAGGGACTTAGTTTCGTTCTTTATGGTGTCGATGCTTTTCTCTCTGAACGGGCGGTAGATAAAGCCTGCCTGACAGAATCGACAGCCTCTTATGCACCCTCTCAGTACCTCAACCACCGCTCTGTCATGGACTATCTGAGTAAACGGCACAACAAAGCCCTCAGGGTAATATACCTTATCAAAATCCTTTATAACACGCTTTTTGACCCTAGCAGGTGCCTCAGGGACGTTTGGCGTGATAGACTTCACAGTACCGTCCTCATTGTAATCAACGTCATAGAAAGACGGAACATAAACACCCTCCAGCTTTGCGGCTTCTCTTAGAAACTCCTGCTTAGTAGGCTTCAAAGGCTTCATTCTCTCATAAAGTTCAAGAAGCTCAACGTTGACTTCCTCACCCTCGCCCAGTATGAACAGGTCGAAAAAGTCAGCCATAGGCTCAGGATTGCAGGCACACGGACCGCCTGCGATAACAAGTGGTGTAAGCTCAGTTCTGTCCTTAGCAAGCACCGGCAAACCTGCAAGGTCGAGCATTTCCAATACATTATTATAAGAAAGCTCATACATGAGCGTAAAGCCGATGAAGTCGAAATCCTTTATAGGGTCAAGGCTCTCCAGTGCGTAAAGAGGGATATCGTTCTCACGCATAAGCTTGTTGTAGTCCTCTTCAGGCATAAAGACACGCTCGCACCACCAATTTTCACGGGCGTTTTTCAGACCGTAAAGTATCTTCATGCCGAGGTGTGACATACCCACCTCGTAGGTATCAGGAAAGCAGAAGGCAAACCGCACGTCCACCTTATCCTTATCCTTTACAACGCTGCCCACCTCGCCGCCGATATACCTTGACGGACGCTGCACTTTAAGCAGCAACTTTTCTATTTTCTTTTTCAGTTCTTCCAAAGTTTTATCCTCCGATATTGAATGTCTGTACTATCTCACCGCACCCAGTAAAGCGAGAGCAATACACAAAGTGAGGTGAAACGGGCGAACACTGTTCGCCCCTACAGATACATAAGCATCTCATATCATTATACCAAAAATTTATTACAAAAGCAATAAGCAAAGTGTTAATATATGACTTCCGAGAGGACGATAAAGCAGAAAGTTGCGGCAAAAGAAACGCTCACAGTGCCGTGGAGTATCATATGTATCATAGCCACCGCTGAGAGTAGTATAAACACCGCTCTGAAAAACTCGCAGACCTTGCCATTGGTAAGCAAGGCGAGTATCCTGCCACCGTCAAAATAGCGAAATGGCAGTAGGTTTAGCGCACCAAGCAGAAAATTCACCTGGCAGAAAAAAACACCGCCATTTGTTAGATATGTTAGCAGGCAGAGGGCAAAATTTACTGCTGCACCACCGAAAAGCACAACAAGATCGTGGTATTTAGAAAGCTGTTTATTATCAGGAGTAATGCGGATACCGCCTCCATAGACAACAATTTCTTGCGGTGAGCTTCCGAAAACGGTCATGAGTACGAGGTGACCCAGTTCGTGGAGTGCGCAGCACATAAGCGTAACAAAGAGCATATCCGCCTGCGTACCTGAGCAGACAGACACAAGTGCGACGACGAAAAAGAAACTGAACGACACGCCGTAGGTGGTATTTTTTATCTTTATTTTAAACAAGTTCATCACCGAGATATTTATATTCGGTATTTGCTAAAATAATGTGTAGGGGCGAACACTGTTCGCCCGTCGAAGAAATAAACCCTGATTATTACGCTGTTTGGCAAACGTAAAAAACTCCCCTACAGTTCTGAATTTGTACAAGTTCTGAGCACGGGCGAACGCTGTTCGCCCCTACAGATTATTCAGGAAAGGTTCTACTGCCGCAAAATCGCTACGCTCTTTGCTGATGCTTTTATGATAACTGAAAAAGCGGTGCAAAGTTTTTTCTCTGACACCGCTTTGATTATTATTTAGTTTGGTAGTTTCATTTCTGCACCCCTCTGCACCATATAGCAGAACAAACAAAGTGCATACATTTACCTCGTACTGAAGAGCCACAAGGGTCAGCTATGCCAATTCCTCACTCCTCACTCCTCACTTAAAATTGCCTACAGCATCTTCCTCAAATACTGTCCCGTATAAGACCTGTCGCAAGCCGCAATTTCCTCAGGCGTTCCTGTGCAAACGATAGTTCCGCCGCCGTCACCGCCCTCAGGACCAAGGTCTATGATATGGTCTGCGGTCTTTATTACATCAAGATTATGTTCGATAACAAGCACTGTATTTCCTCCGTCTGCAAGCTTCTGCAATACCTCTATAAGCTTATGCACGTCAGCAGTATGAAGTCCTGTAGTCGGCTCGTCTAGGATATATATAGTTCTGCCTGTGGCTCTTTTTGAAAGCTCTGTTGCAAGCTTGACTCTCTGTGCTTCACCGCCTGAAAGCGTTGTAGCCGCCTGCCCTATCTTCACATATCCAAGACCAACTTCATACAGTGTTTCAAGCTTACGGCTTATTTTAGGGATAGCACTGAAAAACTCAACGCCCTCTTCCACTGTCATTTCAAGCACGTCATAGATGTTCTTGCCCTTATATCTAACTTCCAGCGTTTCACGGTTGTATCTCATACCACCGCAGACTTCGCATGGCACATACACGTCAGGCAAAAAGTGCATTTCTATCTTGATTATTCCGTCGCCCTCGCAGGCTTCACATCTTCCGCCTTTGACGTTGAATGAGAAACGTCCTGCACCGTAGCCTTTCATCTTTGCATCAGCGGTCTGAGCGAAAAGTTCTCTGATATCAGTGAAAACGCCTGTATAGGTGGCAGGATTAGACCTTGGCGTTCTGCCGATAGGCGACTGGTCGATATCTATTACCTTATCAAGATGCTCTATCCCCTGCATTTCCTTGAATGCTCCAGAGCGTATCTTCGCACGGTTTAATCTGCCCGCAAGCTCCTTATAGATTATCTCGTTCACAAGCGATGATTTGCCTGAGCCTGACACACCTGTTACGCAGGTGAAAGTGCCAAGAGGTATCTCAACATCTATGTTTTTCAGATTGTTCTGTGTTGCACCGATGACTTTCAGATACTTGCCGTTGCCCTGTCTGCGTGTTTCAGGGACAGGTATTTTCTTTGCACCGCTGAGATACTGTCCTGTGATAGAACGCTTGCACTTCATTATATCGTCAACAGTTCCTGCGCAGACTATCTCGCCGCCGTGAATGCCTGCTCCTGGTCCAACGTCAACCACGAAATCTGCCGCACGCATGGTGTCCTCGTCATGCTCTACCACTATGAGAGTGTTGCCAAGGTCACGAAGCCTTTTTAAGGTTGCGATAAGCTTATCATTGTCACGCTGGTGCAGACCGATAGACGGCTCGTCAAGGATATACAGCACGCCCACAAGTGATGAGCCTATCTGCGTTGCAAGCCTTATACGCTGGCTCTCACCGCCTGAGAGTGTGCCTGCGGAACGTGACAGGGTGAGATATTCAAGTCCAACGCTTTTGAGAAAGCCAAGGCGTGACTTTATCTCTTTTATTATCTGCTCACCGATAAGCTTGTCACGGTCGCTTATCTCAAGGTTTTCGAAAAATTCAAGGGCTTTTGCAACCGATTTGTGACAAAGCTCTGCGATATTTATTCCGCCAACTGTAACGCTCAGGCTTTCTTTTTTCAGCCTTTCACCATGGCAGGCAGGACACTTCTCATCGCTCATATAAGCTTCTATATCAGCCTTTGCCCAATCGCTGTTGGATTCCTTGTAACGCCTTTCAAGGTTTGGTATAACGCCCTCAAATTCTGCCTGATAGTCAGCCTTATAGAACTTATTGCCACGCTTTAGGTGAAGCTTCTGACCCTGCGTGCCGTAAAGGAAAATGTCTATAGCGTCCTTGTCGAGATTTTTCACAGGCTCGTCAAGGGATATGCCGTAGGTCTCAGAAATTGCGTTGAAATACATCATGGCGATAGAGCCTTCTTCAAGGCTGTTCCAGCCACTGGCTTTGATTGCGCCTTGCCTTATGGAAAGATCTTTGTTAGGAATAATAAGCTCAGGGTCTATCTTCTTGAACACGCCCAGACCAGTACACTTTTCGCAAGCACCGAAAGGATTGTTGAACGAGAACATTCTCGGAGTCAGCTCGTCGATAGAAACACCATGCTCAGGGCAGGCGTAATTCTGTGAGAAAAGCATTTCCTCTCCGCCGATAACGTCAACTCCTACAAGTCCCCCTGTAAGCGATGAAACAGTTTCGATACTGTCGGTAAGACGGGACTTTATGCCCTCTTTGATAACAAGTCGGTCAACGACTATCTCGATAGTATGCTTTTTATTTTTCTCTATTTTTATCTCTTCCGAAAGGTCATAGGTTATGCCGTCGATACGCACTCTCACATAGCCCGACTTTCTTGCACGGTCAAGCTCTTTTGTATGCTCGCCCTTACGACCTCTGATGATAGGAGCTAAAAGCTGAATCTTTGTACCCTCGTCAAGCTCCATTATCTTATCCACGATCTGATCCACTGTCTGCTGACATATCTCTCTTCCGCAGACAGGACAGTGTGGCACGCCTATACGGGCGTAAAGCAGTCTGAGATAGTCGTATATCTCGGTGACTGTTCCAACAGTTGAACGTGGGTTTTTGGAGGTAGTCTTTTGATCTATGGATATAGCAGGGGAAAGCCCCTCTATGCTGTCAACATCAGGCTTATCCATTTGACCCAAAAACATTCTCGCATAAGATGACAGCGACTCAACATAACGTCTTTGTCCGTCAGCGTATATGGTATCGAATGCAAGAGAAGATTTACCCGAACCCGAAAGGCCTGTCATAACAACAAGCTTATCTCTCGGTATGGTAACATCAACATTTTTGAGATTATGCTCTCTTGCACCTTTTATAACTATCTCGTTAATTGGCATTGGTATTCTTTACTCTCCTTTTGGTATTGAAAAATCACATATTGGTATGCAGGCGGGCGAACGGTGTTCACCCCTACACACGTTTTGTGGGGGTATATCCGTTTTATGTTTCGCAAGGCTTTTTATTTCTTCTCGCCCTTTAACTCCGCAATTTTATCACGCAAGAATGCGGCGTGCTCAAATTCAAGCAGCTTTGCCGCCTCTTTCATTTCCTTTGTGAGCTTTTCTATGAGCTTTGCAGTTTCCTGCTTTGAAAGCTTTGTTTTCTGCCTTGCCTCGTATTCCACCTCTTCCTTGGTGGATATCTCTATTACATCTCTTATATCCTTGACGATAGTTTTCGGAACTATGCCGTGCTCTTCGTTGAACTTCATCTGTATTGCACGACGGCGCTCAGTTTCGGTGATAGCCTTTTCCATTGAGCGTGTCACGGTGTCGGCATACATTATTACCTTGCCCTCAGCGTTTCGAGCGGCTCTGCCTATGGTCTGTATAAGTGCGCTTTCAGAACGCAGAAAGCCCTCTTTATCAGCGTCAAGTATAGCCACAAGAGTTACCTCAGGCAGGTCAAGACCCTCACGCAAAAGATTGATACCAACAAGCACATCGAACTCGCCCAGACGCAGGTCACGGATTATTTCCATACGCTCGATAGTGTCGATATCGTGGTGCATATATCTCACCTTTACGTCAAAGCTCTTGAGATAATTTGTGAGATCCTCAGCCATTTTCTTTGTGAGAGTAGTAACAAGCACACGCTGATTTTTAGCTGTGCGCATATTTATCTCGCTGAGCAAGTCCTCTATCTGACCCTCAGTCGGCTTTACGATTATCTCAGGGTCAAGCAGACCTGTCGGTCTTATTACCTGCTCAACTATCTGCTGTGACCTTTCCTGCTCGATAGGTCCAGGGGTAGCGGACACGAACACCGCCTGATTAATATGAGAATAGAACTCATCAAAGGTCAGCGGTCTGTTATCCATTGCTGACGGCAGTCTGAAACCGTAGTCAACAAGGGTCTGCTTTCTTGCCCTGTCGCCTGCATACATACCTCTTACCTGCGGCAGAGAAACGTGTGACTCGTCCACGAAAAGCACAAAATCCTCAGGCAGAAAGTCAAGCAAAGTGAATGGCGTAGAGCCTGCGGGACGTCTTGCAAGCACACGGGAATAGTTCTCGATACCGCTGCAAAAGCCTATCTCCTCCAACATCTCAATATCATAGTTGGTACGCTGTGCGATACGCTGAGCTTCGATAAGCATATCGTTGTCTTTGAAATACTTGATACGCTCGTCAAGCTCCTGCTTAATCTCTTCGATAGCGTCGTGCATTTTATCACGGCTGACAATATAATGGGAAGCAGGGAAAATTGCAGCGTGAGCAAGTGAGCAAAGTACCTCACCGGTCACTACGTTTATTTCAGTGATACGGTCTATCTCATCGCCGAAGAACTCCACTCTTATGGCAGTGTCTGTAGAATTTGCAGGAAATATCTCCACCACATCTCCCCTGACACGAAACTTGTTTCTCACAAAATTTATATCGTTTCGCTCATACTGGATACCCACAAGGTCAGCGATAAGCCTGTCACGGGATTTCTCCATACCACGACGTATAGACACCACCATGGACTTATATTCCTCAGGGTCACCGAGGGAGTAGATACAAGAAACGCTGGCAACGATAATAACGTCGCGGCGTTCAGCAATAGCGGAGGTAGCGGAATGTCTGAGCTTATCTATCTCGTCATTAACGGAGCTGTCCTTTTCGATATAAACGTCCTTGCTAGGCACATAGGCTTCAGGCTGATAATAGTCATAGTAGGACACGAAATATTCCACGGCATTGTTCGGAAAAAACTCCTTGAACTCAGAGCAAAGCTGAGCGGCAAGTATCTTATTATGGGCAAGCACGAGCGTTGGACGGTTTATCCTAGCAATAACGTTCGCCATAGTAAAGGTCTTGCCGGAACCAGTAACGCCCATAAGCGTTTGTTCTCTCATACCGCTTTCGATACCCTTTACTAAAGCGTCCACTGCCTCAGGCTGGTCGCCCGATAGCTTATAATCTGAAACAAGCTGAAACTTATCCATAAATGCCTCCTCAATCGAACAGTTGTTTTAATCATTATATTACAATTATTTTTAATTGTAAAGGCTTTTTTATCAATATTTTTTGAATTTGCGTATATGTACGATTTTTCGGACTGGTATTGTTACTCAACCTGCGGTATCAGCTCGATGTATGTGTAGGGGCGAACACCATTCGCCCGTCGAAGAAACAAACCCACGGTAACAACAAGGTTCGGCAGCAAAAAATTCTCCCCGACAATTCTGAATTTACAGCAAATCCTGAACACGGGCGAACGCTGTTCGCCCGTCGAAGAAACAAACCCACGGTAACAACATTTTGATATAGAAACAAAATTATCCCACCGCACCCCTACAATTCAGAATTTACAGCAAATCCTGAGCACGGGCGAACACTGTTCGCCCCTACAGATTGTTCTGGAGAGGTTCTTCTGCCGCAAAATCGCTACGCTCGATGCTTGTCCACATCTCTGTTCAGCTTTGCCCATTCCTCACTCCTCTCTCCTCATTCCTCATTCCTCATTCCTCATTTCTCACTCCTCATTCCTCATTCCTCACTTAATACCGCTCCCCCCCTTGCATTCTCCCACACTTTAGGTTATAATATCACTATAGTAATAATTTCAGGAGGACGTAACATGAATAGATCATATGACGAATACAACTACACCCTCTCAAAGCGTGAACTGGAAGAGCTTAAATTCTTATTCATCTCTGATGATGTGGACTACAACGACACTGACAGCAACGGGCTTACTTTCCTGCTCACTGCTATCGAAAGTGCTGACTTTGTTGAGCAGGACGGTGTTCTCAAGCCCGACAAACGCAGCGTTGATTTCATCAAATGGCTCATCGCTCAAGGCTCAGATGTGAACTTCCCTGCTGACAAAAAGCCTTTACAATATGCTATCAAATGTGAAGAGGAAATATCTCGCCGTAAAGGCAAAGCCTGTGATATGTCAGAAATTCTTCTGCTTCTCCGTGAAAGCGGTGCTGACAGCACGGGTCTTGACGAGCTTATTGACGGAGGATTCTCCGCTCGTGTGAAGCTCTGAGGTATAGCATGAGAGAATTTATAATAAATCAGAATGACGCAGGTCAGCGTGTTGACAAGTTTCTCACAAAGGCTGTGCCGAAGCTGCCTAAAAATCTGCTGTACAAATATCTGCGCCTAAAGCGTATCAAGGTCAACGGCAAACGCTGTGAGATATCCACACGGCTTGCTTGCGGTGACGTTATGCAGCTTTACATCAATGACGAATTTTTCGAGGGCGAAGTTGCTGACAGACCTGCTTTTCTCAGTGCGCCAACGTCTTTGAATATTATTTACGAGGACGAGAATATTATCCTCTGCGACAAAAAGTGCGGACTTGTGGTGCACGAGGACGAAAGCGGCTCGGCGGACACACTCATAAACAGGATACAGCACTATCTTTATGAAAAGGGCGAATACCGTCCTGAGGAGGAGCTGTCTTTTGCTCCTGCCCTTTGCAACAGGATCGACCGCAACACCGGGGGAATCGTCATATGTGCGAAAAATGCTGAAAGTTTGCGTGTGCTTAATCAGAAAGTTAAAGACAGAGAACTTGAAAAGCTTTATCTTTGTGTGACATTGGGCATACCAAAGGAAAAGTCTGCTCGGCTCACGGCTTATCATCAAAAGGACGAGGCGACAAAAACTGTCAAGGTATCTGACAAAAAGTTTCAGGGCAGCCGCACCATGATAACCTCTTATCGTGTGCTTGCGGAAAACAAGGCTGATGACCTTGCACTTCTCGAAGTTGACCTCATCACAGGCAGGACGCATCAGATAAGGGCGCATCTTGCTCACATTGGCTATCCACTTCTCGGTGACGGCAAATACGGAATAAATAAAGTCAACCGTGCATACAATGTGAAAACGCAGGCACTTTATTCGTACAAGCTTACATTCAAATTCACCACTGACGCAGGTATACTTGAATATCTAAACGGCAAGAGCTTTCAGGTTAAAAACGTATGGTTTTGCGAAAAATTCTTCGGATATAAGCTCTGATATTTCGTTAAATCGCACTATTTCGACACTGTAGATTTGTCATATACGACAAAATAATATAATTTTCGTGCAAATTTTGTGTAAATTGTTCAAAAGTGCTTGCAAATGTATATAAAATATGTTATAATTATTTAGTCAAATTTAACGACTGTACTATATATACAGAAAATGACAGATATATTTTATAGATTTGGAGGAACAAAGGTATGACAGGAGATCTGCATTGTCACACAACACTGTCTGACGGCTCGCTTGGTATAGAAGAGGTCATTGTTCAGGCAAAAAGAATGGGACTTGACTTTCTTGCGATAACAGACCATGATACTCTTTCATCATCAAACAGAGCGCAAATACTTGGCGAACGTTATGGGGTCAAGGTCATTCCTGCGGTAGAGCTTTCCGCATGGGACAAGAAGCGCAATTCAAAAGTACACATTCTGTGCTATGCACCGCAGAAGCCAGACAGGCTGGAAGGTCTTTGCCTGAAGTCATGCCAGATAAGAAAAGACTGTGCAAAGGAAATGATAGAAAAGGTAATGGCAAGATATCCTATCCCTGCCGATGCTGTACTGCACTACACGAAAAGTTCAAAGAGCATTTTTAAACAGCATATCATGAGAGCATTAGTGAATTACGGCTATGCCACTGAGCTTTACGGCTCTGTGAACGACAAGCTTTTTGCATATCCAAACGGCGAATGTCTTGTGACCCGTGAATATCCTGACGTAAACTTTGTGCTTGACCTTATACACTCCGCAAAGGGCGTGGCAGTAATGGCACACCCTGTTATGTTCAACAACACCGAACTGCTACTTGAGCTTATCGAGGCAGGCAAACTTGACGGAATTGAAGCTTATCATTACTCTGCTACTCCAACTCAACAGCAGAAGCTTGTGGATATCGCAAAGGAACATGACCTGATAGTGACTGGTGGCTCTGACTTCCACGGTCTGTATAATGAGACTATGACACATATCGGAAGCATGACCACTGACAAGGAAAATCTTGATAAGCTGTTCAAGCTCATTCATATAAATTCACAAAAAGCTAACAAAGCGGCTGTGAAAACGGAGAAATAATATGGTATAATAAAGGGACATTATCATGCGGTAATGTTCCTTTAATGCGTAACAAAGCCTAGTTTGGCTGTAATAGAGAGGACTGTATAAAATGAACGTAATGGAAGAATCCCTACAGAAACACAGAGAATGGAAAGGCAAGATAGAGGTCTGCTCAAGAGCAAAGGTAAACAATGCAAAAGACCTGACGCTGGCTTACACACCTGGCGTTTCTCAGCCTTGCCTTGAGATACAGAAAGATCCTGACCTTTCATATGAGCTTACAAGACGTGCAAATCTTGTGGCTGTTATCACAGACGGCTCTGCTGTGCTTGGTCTTGGCAATATTGGCGGTCTGGCAGGTATGCCTGTTATGGAGGGCAAGTGTGCACTTTTCAAGGAGTTCGCAGACGTTGACGCTTTTCCACTTTGCATAAAGTCCAATGACGTTGACGAAATAGTAAACACTATCGCCATGATATCAGACAGCTTCGGTGGTATAAATCTTGAAGATATCGCCGCTCCAAGATGCTTTGAGATAGAGGCTAAGCTTAAAGAAAAAGTTGATATTCCTGTTTTCCATGACGATCAGCACGGAACTGCTATCGTTGTTGGTGCGGCACTTATGAACGCCTGCAAGGTAGCAAACAAGAAGATAGAGGATATTACACTTGTTATAAACGGCGCAGGTGCAGCCGGCTGTGCTATAGGAAAGCTTTTGCTTTCTCTTGGTATCGGCAACCTTATCATGGTAGACCGTGAGGGCATAATCTGCGAGGGCGATGATTATCTTAACGAGGCTCACGCTGAAATGGCTAAGGTCACAAACAAGAACAAGCTCCATGGCTCTCTTGCCGACGCACTCAAGGGTGCAGACGCTTTCGTAGGTGTTTCCAAGCCAAAGCTTGTGACCGCTGACATGGTTAAATCCATGAATGATAAGCCTATACTTTTCGCAATGGCTAACCCGACTCCTGAGATAATGCCTGACGAAGCAAAGGCGGCAGGTGCGTTTATCGTTGGCACAGGACGTTCAGACTTCCCTAACCAGATAAACAACGTTATCGCTTTCCCTGGAATTTTCAAGGGGGCACTTGCAGTAAGGGCTTCTGACATCAACGAGGAAATGAAAATGGCTGCCGCAAAGGCTATCGCAGGCTGTGTGCCTGAGGACAAGCTCAGTGCGGAATTTATTCTGCCGAACTCTTTTGACAGGTCAGTACCGGTCGCTGTGGCTGAGGCTGTGGCAAAGGCTGCAAGAGAAACAGGCGTAGCAAGAATTTAGGAGGTTTTTCAAATGGCAACGATAAGCTACACTCCAAAGGGAGTATGTTCAAGAAAAATAGATATCGAAGTAGAGGACGGTATCGTAAAGAAAGTGCATTTCACAGGTGGCTGTAATGGCAACACACAGGGTGTATCAAAGCTTGTTGAGGGCATGAAGGTTCAAGACGTTATTGACAGACTTGAGGGTATCGACTGCAACGGACGTGGCACATCATGTCCTGCTCAGCTTGCTGAGGCTTTGAAGTCTGCACTCTAAGCTTTCGTACTTGGACATTATACGGATATAAAAAAACGGGCGAACACTGTTCGCCCCTACAGAAAAAATACACGGACTGCATTTTGTGTGCAGTCCGTTTTTTTGTACATATTCTAATTTTCTGTCGCTGTGCTTTGAGTGAAACTCATTGAAACAAATCCCGTACCAGTCACCGTAATATCGGTATGATTACCGTCAGACCACTGCTCTGCACTGTTAATGCCGTTCGTTCGATAAAACTGAATGTCATATTGATTTTTTTCAGCAGAATTGACTTTTAAAGTGGCAGTGGCTATGCCAGAACTGTCCTTTGAAATAGTCAGATCATAAGTATTCTTAAACCATGGGCTGATATCAACATAGTTCGTATTCCAAGTCAGGGTGACAGTACCCTCGCCACTGCCTGACAGGCGGTAGTTGAAGCCGTCAAGATCTTTAGTCGAGGTAGCATTGTCGATGAATGTGCCTGTCCATGTTGCTGATGTGTTATTATTTATATAGATAACGCCAAGCTTTGCGGAGAGCGGTTTCAACTCTGCCTGATTTGTAGGAGTGGCTGTCACTCTCATGTATATGTCAGACTTTGTGAGCTGTGACTTATCAAAAGTCAGCACAAATTCATGCTTGTTGAAATCGTCAGCCATAAGTTTAAGAAGTGAAAACTCTATTTTTGAATTGCTTCCAAAAGTCTTTTTTTCACCGTTATATTCAACTGAGTATTTTGCAGTTTCTTCTCCGGTAACGACATTTCCGTTGCTGTCCACAAGCTCGACTGTCAAAGTGTATGTGATATCCTTGTCATTATGCTTTATCAATGTTTGCGGATAGTTGCACACATTGACTGTCACACAAGGCGAGTTTTCCATACTGCTAAAAGTTATCGTCCTTGGAAGATCATTTTCATCTGTTGTAAGATAATTAGATGAAAACAGCATACCAGCTCCCTTTTGTGTGGACACAACTCGCTTTACACTTGAAACGCTGGTATAAGCCGCCAGGACGCCAATAGTACTGAGTGCGGCTGCCACAAAAGCTATCCATATTGCAAGCCACGATCTTTTAAGCTTTTTTATAAATTTGTCTTTCATAACAGCCACCCTCCTCTCTATTTTGTGATTTATTACTTTCTCTGAACTGTCAGGTAGACCATATCAGTTTCTTTATTGTTTTGGACGTTTTTATTCCATTTTACTCTTATTATAAAATAATCGCAAAACGGATCTTTATTGTCAATTACCGTCAGTGTATCCGATTGCCAATAAAGTGCTTCGGAATTTTTCTGAACATTGCCGTAGCTGTCATAAGACTTTTCGTGAAGTGTGCTGTTAGCAAGTATCTCCGAACCTTGCTGATTGAGATAATGTCCCGAGATCTTATTGCCGTCTATTTTGTAATAAAACGTTTTATTCTCTTCATCAGAAACATAAACGACAGCTTCTGATTTTTCAGTTTCACTGACGCTTTTCGCACGGTATATCTCATACTCAAAAGGGATATTCGTTGTATGTGCAAGCTGTATTTGATATTGTTGCACGTCTGCCCCGCCTATGCCGAAAACAAAGTCTTTATAACTGCCGTTCTCAACGTCTATATCTGCCATTTCAAGATTTGCCACAGATTCTTTGTTTCCTGCGGTGATATAAAGCTGAGTAGGGGCATTTATTTTTGTTGTAAGAGCAATAGAACGTTTGTGAGTAAACCACGCATAAACAGGCAGTGCCACAAGCAGTACCACCGAGATGGATACTGCTATGACTAGCTGGAGCTTCTTCTTTTTTTCTAATTTTCTGAATTTTCCAAAAATGCTTTTTGTCATGATTTTCTCCTGAAAATGCCTGCTTATTATGAATTTATAAAGCCTGTTTCTATTTTTGCGTTTGTGTAAACAACATAGTCGCTTGAGGTAGTTCCATTAACAACTGAGTTGTTGTCATTAAGCAATACTGCGGTAAGCTCAACTCTGTAGTTCGCATAGGTAAGTCCCTGCTCCTCAAAAGCCTTGCCTGTTTTTACTGTAAATTTCGTAACGGCTGTGTTTTGTTCTTCCCCATTATAGTCAGTGGTAAAAACGCACTCCTTGCCATTCAGACCGCTGCTTGATGTGGCGTTTTCCAAAGTAAAGCTACTGAGGTATTTGCTAATATCGTTTGTCTGCTTATAATCGCCACTATTGTCTTTAACATACAACCTCATTGTATACTGTATTTTTTTGCCACTGTCCTTTGTTGATCGGCTCAAAGCAGACAGATCATAGATAGCATTTGCTGTTATTGCCATTTCTTCTGTAGTCATATCTTTGGCATTGATACCAAGCTGCGAAAATGGTGAATCCTTCGACTCAAGAACCGTTGACTCTGCAACGTTATAGTTTAGCTGTGCCACCGTCATTGCCTTTCTATAGTAGCGTCTGGCAGGCATAACTCCACTTGCAGAGATAGAGCTGTTCTCAATATTGTTCTGGCTATATGCAACATAAGACGCCGCATTTACTCCTATACCGGTTTTTGTATCCCCGTCCTTACGCTCAGGAAACTGATCTATGATCCCTGCAGTACCATAAGTTAAGCTGATATCAGCCTTGACAGTTATAGAACCATTTGTGTCACTATTGATATAATCGTAGACCGAATCGGGATACATCAGCATATAGCTGTCTTTAGCTTCTGAAAGTGTCTCAGTCTTGCTTATTTTTGCGTTTGATAACTCTGTGTCTGAACTGTTTAAAATGCTGTAATCAACATTCACCGAAGTTCCTGCAATGATCTTTGCATTAGCTCCCGCATCGTTTTCATCAAAGTTCTTCATAGAGAATTTAAACGCCTGATACATATTGAAATCGTCACTCTTATAGCCATTAAATGTATCTCTAAGGCTCCGATCAATGCTTATCTTTGACGTCATTGTCGCACGGACAAAATTATTTGACGCTGTTATCTCCTCTGGGTCATGAGCCGTCACACTTACTAGCTGTGTAAAAAAGTTTGCAATAACATATGCGCCAGTGTCATTATTTGTCACTTGGACAAGGTTTGTAGGAATATTGCCATTGAGCTTTCTTGGCTTATTACCGCTATAATAATTCACAAAGTTCTTGATGACTTTTTTTGTGCTTCCCGTTTCCGGAATATTGATAGTGAGATAATAGTTCTCGCTTATTATCATTTCGTCATTATCATTTTTTGGTGTATCACTATTCGCTGAAACAGTTATCTTATAAGTGCCTGTTTCAGCCTCCCCAGCAGGTCTATAATACTTGCCGTCGCTTGTTTTTACAGTAGCTGTAGCTTCATCATCTGCCTCAACAAGTGTTCCGTCAGATGATTCTTTAGCTGTTACCGACGCATATCTTAACAGTACATCATTCATTGTAACCGGTTTAAAGCCACTTATATTTGTCAAGTCAAGCTCACCAGTTGTTTTATTAAACTTAGCATCACTTGCGGTAGAATGATAAGTCTTGTCATTGTTATTTGCATCAACAAGAGTTAGCTTTGTATCATCGGTAAGCACACCACTGTCAGTGGCACTATCACCAATAAGATAAAGCTTTTTATCAAAGCTCCAAAGCAGACTGTCACCGTTATTGAGCATTTTTTCCCATTCGTTAGCGGATTTGTAATAGGAATATTTAAAATAAGTAGTAACAGGTGCATCAAAGCTCTCAAAAGCAAGCTTTGTTTTATCCGTATAGTGAGAATGGTTATAGTCTGTGCCTGAGATAACGTAAGATTGGAAGCTGAAATCAAGCACCTTTCTTACAAAAACAGGAATATGAAGTCTAAGAGCAGTTTTGCCACTTCCCGTTGGGTCGATATAATCAAGAGTAATGACAGTAAATCTGTTTGTGCCGTCATTGTCATACTGACCGTCTGTGACCTTGAAATATCCTGTCTTGCTGTTAAACGTAAGAGTGCTTTTGTCTGATTTTTTCAAAACATCGTTATCATACACATAAGTCGCTGTGCTTACATTCATAAGATCTGTTGTTTTCAGCTTATTTGAACTGCTGTCGCAAACATCACAATTTGTCAGAACTGAGATATACTTTGCGAGCATTTGTGTGATATTCAACGATGAGTTATCATCTATAAGCAAAACTGGAAGATCGTTCAGCTCCTGAACATCAAGCTCAGAGGCCTGACGAAATGTTGTAAGCTTTGAATTAGCCAGATCCTCTGCATATGTCTTTATAGTACTGTTTATGCCATAGGATTTTTTGGCTGTGCCATTCGTATAAGAAGCAGCGTCACTGATGATAGTCTGCATATTTCCGCCAACAAGATCGCCTGCGAAAGTCTTACCGCCGACAGGAACGCTTGGGTTTATATTGACATAAGGTGAATAGATATCAACGTGTGTCCTGCTTCCCTCGCCGATATTTTGAGTATTATTCTGAACGCCGTTATAGTCAGTATGAACTGCGGTAAAGTTGGTAGGTATCTGTGAAGCATTATACTGTATATCAGGTAAACAATCCGTGTTATTTACCGATACTCCAATAAATTTAGATGATAGACTTTTATCATAGTTCCAACCTATCAAGTTAGAAACAGATACGCTGTTGTTGCCTCTTACATAGCCTAATTTATTTATGAGAATATCATAAGCATATGTGCTTCCACGGTCATTATGACCGATCACACCGCCTGCACCTGCACCATTGGACTTATCTTCTGCTGACAGAGTAACATTGTTGACTTCACAATCAGATATCTTCAGATCACCATTAGCTTTTATACCAACATAACCTCCGATACCTGCATCACCAGTTTTAGCGGTTGGTATACCTATCGTTGCATTTTTTACAGCAGACTTTGATATAGTCACAGCCGCATTCTGTGTGCCGACCATTCCGCCTGAACTTGTATAGCCATAAACACCGCAAGCTGATGTTTCAGATGTTCCTCCATAGTAACAGTCATTGATAGACAACTGGTTTTTGTTTATTCCAACGAATCCACCGGCATTACTACCATAAACATCGACGCTGACGCTTGTGTTTGTTATTGTGCAGGCTCCGTTAGACAGTCCTATAAGACCGCCCTCGTTCATTGTCTGGGTTGCAAGGGGTTTATTGTCTTTTTTTGAACCGATAAAGCTATCTTCATTATAGGCTGTAAGCTGAACATTGCTTATTGTCGTTTTGATATTTGCAGAACCTGCGATTCCACCTACGCCAAACCAAGTTTTTGTGCCTTTATCAAGATTAGCAAATTCAACTTTATTAATTTTTATATTAGAATTATTAACAGCGAATTCGCTGCCTTTCTGAGAATTTCCCACAAGACCGCCTGTTTCAAATCCGCCATACACATAAACGCCACTGTTTTCAGACTTAACGTTACTTATATTGATATCATTTGTTGACTTTCCTATAAGTCCTCCCACAGTATATGCGCCATATATTTCAAGATCGGTCAATGTTATTCCGCTAAACGTGCAAGAACTCTGTACTCCGCCAACAATACCACCTGTAGAAAGGTCTTCATTAACATACGATTGTCCATCGTAGTTATACGTCTTAACGCTGATCTTGCCGGAAAGCTTAAGGTTATTTACAGTTAAAGCATACGTTGAACAGTTTATCAATCCAACTCCTTTTACGGAGGCAAATGCGGTACGATATTTATAGTTATCCATATCTTGGATTTCAATAGTGTTACCGCCATTGTTATCTGTTATTTTCACAGCATAGGCTTTTATATCTGTATCGAGCTTTATAGTCTGATTATTTCCCTGGATAGTTGTCAAAGACAAAGTATAATCACATTTAATGTCGCCAAGGTTACTATCCTTTGCATCAAACAACTGATTTATACCACGAAAACCGGTTCCGGTGAGGTCATAGGTTTTATTTCCTGTGAGATTAACAGTAAAGTTCTTATTTAATTCGTGTGCCCACTTTGCTTCATAAAGACCTTGTTCACTTGGCTTTGTATATTTTTTTAGCATTACAGAATTTTTCTTTTCAAATTCCCTGCTTGTAGCCTTTTCAAGTCTTTGATAATCTGAGATCGCAGTTTTGTAATCTGTATCATCAGAAGTCAATGTAGCTGTGCCAACTTTTGAATAGTCTGCATTTCGAGTAAAAGTATAGTGACCATAGCCGCAAGTATTTTTATTACGGTCTGTATATCCCATACCGGACTGTGATATGATAGACAGCATAAACAACGCCTGTGCATTAGGCACTTCAATGGTATTGGTCGTGCCGGCAATAACATTTAATTTCTCATCATCACTTAGCTCACTATTAAACTGCGTGATGAGATAATTTTTCCTGCCATTGTTAAGGTTAGTTGACTTACCAAACGTTGTTCCCTCTTCGATAGCAAAGCCGTTTACAACTCTGCCTATATATGGATTGATAAAAAGATTGGTATATACGTCTTCACCCACTGCCTCAGTATTGCTGGTTGTAAGCGCACTATCTTTGGCAACGTTGTCCATATTTCTGAAAATAACGCCGCCGTAAACTATGGCGCCAACATATCCGCCTGCAGTAATGAGATGTTGTTTGCTGTTATCGTTATTTGCAAATTTTATATTAGGATTTGTTACCTTGACATTATCAATGATATTATCTCCACCGAACACAACGCCCATAACACCGCCATAATACTCCGTCTTTTTGGTACTATAGTTTAATTTATTATTATTGTTTTTTGAAAGCGTTACTTCATTGGTATATACTATATTGATATCTTTTACAACACTTCCGCTGCTGAACCTGATGAGAGGGCTTGCAGAATTATTGGTGATAGTTGGATATGTTCCGTCGGATCTCTGCTGTCCAACAATAACGCCCCTGAAAACGAAACTGTTTGATGTTCCGCCAAGACCTGCAAAAGAACTGCCGAGAACTATATCATCATTTATCTTGTAATAAGCCTCGCAAAGATATTTGATCATGTTATCTTTTGAAACTTTTTCCTTTCCGCTTACGAAATTGCCTGTTTCATCATAAGTATAAGTTTTATGATTAGTGCCTTTGCAAAAAGCACTATTAGCATTAACAGTCGATTTATCGGCAGAAACATTTGCATTATAGTTTACTTCCCAGCCATTTGTAGGTGCGGCTGTACTGATAACTCGTGCGACCTCTGCAAGTGTGGAAGCGTCAAGGATATATGGATCAGAGTATGTTCCGCAACCCTCGTCAAGATAAGGTCGCTCAAGGTTTACGTCTATCTCATCATAGTTTTGGGTGGTATCATACGATTTAGCAACATATGGCTTGTAACTAGCAAAGCTATATTCCTCTGTTGCGTTATTTTTGACAGAGGAAGTATACCTGTCATCTTTACTCCAATCGCCATGATACTTATTCTGCCTGCTCACATTATCTACACGATTCTTTATGGTGTCAGACACTTCTTTTCCGTAGGTTACATTATGCTTAATATTGCCAGCTGAGTCTGTACCCCAATCGTCATCCCATTTATAGTTGTATATTGCAGAAGAGCCTGCACCGTCAGAATGCTGAAAGCTTTCAAGCAAAGTAGCATTTTTGAAAATTGAATTTTCATTACTTGCGTCAAGCTTGATATTTGAGAAAGTCAGAGATATATTTTGACCCTTTTCGCTTCCTACATTGCCTATAAGGCTTGTTGCAGCATAATTCTGATCGCCTTTATCATATTTAGCAGTAGTCCTACTGTGTTTTTTCTGTGACACATTCTGTATAGTGATCTCTGTCATGTTGCCTATCTTATTTATAAGCAAAGGGGCATAGTCGCTTATTGTTTCACCGTCATTCACATACAGATCATCAAGAACGATACTGCCGGTAATTTTGACAGATTTTTTTGTAGTATTGGTGTCGTCAGCAACCGAGCCGCAAACCAACGCACCTGAACCACCATTCACCTTACCAATATTTCCCTTAAAGGTCAGTTTACCACTTATGGTAACAGCTCCATTTTCATTTCTGAAAAGTCCGCATTGCATCATGTAATGTTGTGTACGAGAATCATCGTTTTTACTAGGATTAACACTATCATTACCATTCGTATGACGAGGCTGGTTATTATTTAACACTTTTTCAGACATATTAAAGCCTTTATTGTCAAAAATAATAGTTGAACTTGAACTAATAGTTAGGTTATTCGTATCAACAGGATAATAAGAATATCTACGCAAATCTATTGTTTCATCTTTAGGGAAACCAGGGTCATTATCACAAATATATTTTTTTATGTTTGACGCCGCAAAAACTCTTGCACTCCATACAGTAGCTTTAGCTCCGCCTGTTTCATTAACATAATTTGTCCTGTATACATCAAGATTATAATAATACCTTGCACTTGGATTTGATTTCCAATCAGTGGTGTTGCTTTTGTCTTTTTTAGTCTGATTCTGATAAGTATTGCACTTCTTTCCGTCCGTATAGAGTAATCGCTCTCCGCTATCTGTAACAGCAGGAATAGAAATTATGGCGTTCTGACCTGATACAGGGTTTGCAGCATCACCATAAATACTTGATCTAGTTATTTCATCAAAATATTCACATTTGCTCAAACTGAGTTCTGTACTGTCATCTATAACATAGCCTTTATCACCTATTCCAGTCAGTTCAAAATATGTTGCATCTGAACCACAAATAGCTTTATTATAATTAATTGCATTCATATAATCAAAACCATATGAATCATAGCTTCTTCCAAATAGTGTTCCTGAAAGCATACCAAATCTAAAGCAACGGCTATTAGAAATTTTAACATCATTTGCGAAATGGATAGTTTTAACATTCCAATATCCTGTTGTTGAAAGAACGAGACCTCCAAGCTCATAACTACTAGCATTTAATTTAGAATTCGATATTTTCAAATCAGAAAGCGTAACCTTGACCCTATACCAGTTATGTCCCAAAAAGCCACCACTTGTGCTTCCTGTTTTATTTACATTGGTTGTAATTGTCAAACCATTGATGTCTACTTTTTTTATATCTATTTTATTACAAATCGTTGTATTCGTTTTCAATCCTTTGTCATCAACTGCTTTAACTTCAGCAATAAGTCCGCCTACTCTTGCATTAGAGCCTGTATGTTTATCCTCAATTGAGCCATTGACCGTTACTTCATCAAAAACGATTTTTTTTGTAATTTCAGTTTTTGCTCCATCAACAATTCCAATAACTCCGCCCAAAACAGTGCAGTCATTTGCTTTTGTACTGTTATATTTAAGGGTGACATTAAGAGTACAGTTATTGAATGAAATGTCGGTTGTTGCACTAGCAACATCGGTAACACACCCCACAAGACCGCCAACAAAGTTTGTAAAATCTCCACTTGGAGATGCGGTCACATTGGCGGTCACGCTGTCAATAGTCAAAGCTCCGCTGTTGTATGCAGATATAGAACCAATATAACAAGCATCACCGCCAGAAACATTATCACCGACAATATTAAAGTTTGAAACAAGCATTAAATTGCTTATTTTTGCACCGCTTGTCTTTGCAAAAAGTCCGTTGTGAGTATGGAAAACTATTTTATCATTTTCTGTTCCCACTGTCATGGTAAGTTCATGACTATTGCCATTCAGAGTGCCTGTGAATGTATCCTCACCATTATCACGCATAAAGCCGGTTAGACCTGTGTCGCTTATATCAACATCTGCACTAAGGCTGATATTTGCCGCAAGCATATCTGCCCTGCTAGCACCGCTATACTTAACAAAATCATTGCTATCATGCTGCATTATCAAAGCCGCACGGGCAAAATCTGCCCTATTGCTTATGGTTATATTATTATTAGGAAATCCATTTATTGTAACAGTATGCCCTGATCCATCATAAGACAGAACACCGTCAGCACTCTCAAGCAGATCGGAATTGTTAAGGCGAAGCACTCCGCCCCAATCCATATCGTCTATGACTTTTGAAGATGTCCTTGTAAATGACCAGCCGCTTAAGCTATAGATCAAAGCATTGCCTCTATTTCCTACTATCTGACATCCGTTTTTGTTAGGGTCTTTAGGATAAAAGCCTGAAAGGTTTGTTTCACCGCCAAGCCTTACAACGCCATTTTTATTAAATTTGCCAACAATACCACCTACGCTCTGGTTTGCAGAAACATCAGCTGCTGTAACTGTGACTTTGCCGCCAACATTAATAAAAGCCTGATCTGCATAGCCCACAAGTCCGCCATAATTATTTTGTGATGATGTGGAATTTTTGATACTTATAGTGGTATTCTTGATGCTTACATAAGCCTTGCTGTTATCACCTATCTTACCAATAAGGCCGCCAAAATCAAGGGCATTGCATGAGCCAGTCACATTTACAGTGATATCACTTAGTGCTAGTTCAGAGCTAAGAGCATTAGCAGAATATCTTCCGACAATACCACCATAAAAGCCTGCCCTGACAGTGCCATTAAAGTTTGAAATAATAGTATCATTAGCGGTGCCCGTGATACTAATTTTTGCACTATCTGCGCTGTTTGTCAGCAGTCCGAAAACAGAACCAACAGCCGCACTGTCAGCGGTATCTCCTGATGAACAAGCAAGTGCCATTTTAATGCCACTGAATTTTGAAATGTCAAATGTCTTTTCATTGGCTTTACTGTATGCATAAGAGCCGAAAAGACCGCCCGCAGTTACAGAGCCTGTAACGCTTCCGGTCATGGTAAGGGTGATACCTTCGCCAACATTTATTTCTGCATTCTCTGCACTGCCCACAAGTCCGCCTGCGTTGTTTGCGGATACATTTACACCTGTCAAGGTGTCGCACTTGTCGATGTTCAGTGTTGCACCAGCACTCATTTTTCCGACAAATACACCTGCGCTCGATTTGCCAGAAACGTCAAGCGAACTACTTGACAAGCTTACAGCAAGACTTGTGTTTTCGTCCATAGTGCCACAAGCAAGGCCTGCATTATCCCCGCCTGATACTTCCACCTGGACACCATTACTTAGAGTGATATCCAGATCGACATTTGCTCCATTTTTCATATTGCCTATAACAGACGTGAAGGATTTATAAATTGTAGCACCTGAATCATCTACAGGATCAGCTTTTATTTTCCACTTATTAGCTGAAGCCACATCACCGTGTATAACATTCTCAGCAAGCAAAGCTGAATTTTTTTCTTCCGGTCTGACAAAAATAATAGTATCTAAATTTGCACTGTCACTAAGATATTCAAACAGAGCAAAATTAATAGGAAGATTAATAGCTGAACCCTCATTTGCTTTGACTGTTCCCATGAAAGGATATTCTTCATTGCCAAGTCCTTTTTCTATTCCTGTAAAATCAGAAGCCTTAAACTGAGATTGGTTGTTTGAAAACAATATTGTGATTTTCTGATAGTCAGCAGGATCTGCATTAAGAAGCTTTTTAAAATCGTCTGCATTCTGTATGGTATAAACGCCATTTTTGATATCATTAGAAATGTCAGTATATGTATCTGCCGCCATAGCCGTAATAGCATTGGTGACAGTTGATACCATTTTAGACACAACACCTGAAATGTCTGCAAGAGGCATACTCGTGACAAGCAATACGGCAGCGGTAACTAAAGAAATAACATTCTTGCGATACTTGCTGTAAAGCTTGTGGCATATTCTATTAATTTTCTGATTTCTATTAGCTTTCACTTTCAACTGCCTCCGTGCAAAGTTAATATTCTTATCTATACGTTTAGTTCAACAAGGATATATTGCACCTTTGTACCTATCTTTTCGTCAGCGTCATTATACATGGAGCTTAGTGATGATAACTGTGCTGTGCTGTATTTATCACCATTAAGTATATTCTCAATAACCTTTTTATTTTGTTCTTTATCGGCATCACCTGACAAGAACAAGTTTAAATTACCATTTATATATTCCGCAAAATTCAAACGTTCTTTACTGTCATCATCAAACAGCACATTTTTCTCTGTCAGATTTTCATCTGTGCTTTTCATTAGTACCTGACCAAGCGTGTTCGGCCACACCCAATATACGTTCACTTCCTGCGGAACGTCTACTTTACAATCTTTAAACGTCCTTGTGAATGTTTCATCATGAAGAAAATCGGAATATGTGTGATTGTTCTCATCATATTTCTCAAAAAACATGATATGTCCATTCATAAATCTAGTTACTTCTTCTTCAGTAACCTTTTCATAAGAAACAGAGTCTTCGTTTTTATTCTCTGCATACCCCGTGATACTCAGCTTGAACTGTATCTCCATTTCTCCAGACTGGTTCGGGACAACATAAAAAGTAAGCTTTCCATGACTACCAGGATTAATACCATTCGTCATACCGCTTTCTTCATCAAGAAGCCAGTAGATCTTGTTGTTCTCGTCAGAAGTGATGTTGCTCCCATCAGACACCTTAGAGTAGTCATTGCTGTCAAGTATCTCAGCTTTAAGCACATTGGCACTGCCTACTGTTTTCAGTTCAAATGGCGAATCTACGCTTTTCATTCCAAATGAATCAAGATCAAGAGCTTTATCAATGGTAAACCAAGCCAGACTGACCGCAATAAGTATAAATGCCAGCACTGCAACTGGTATTATTTTTATAATAAGCAGTTTGCGTTTTTTCTTTTCTTCCTCGCTGTCTGCTTTCTCTATCACTTTATGCTCAGCCACTTTGGCGACCTCCATTATTTCATCGAGTCAAGCTCTTTCTGCAATTCTATCATGTGGTTTCTGCAAGCGGTTATCTCGCCTGTGTATTTGTTGAACCACTCAACGTCCATTTCGTTAGGCTCTTCCTGCAAAAGAATTGCCTGAACCAGTGCTGATTGTGAACGTGATCTCTTACGCTCTATCTCCTCGATAGTAAGTCTGCATTTCTTTATTTCTCTTTTAAGCTGCCCTTTACTGCTCACGTTGTTGTCCTCCTTGCATTAATTTCCCATTTTATCAACCGAATCAACTATCTCGTTGACTTCCCTATAGCCTTTGTCAAGATTTTCGGTGATATGGTCAAGTGCTTTTTTTACGTCCTCAAGCTTGCCCTGCATTTGTTCGGGATACTTCACAAAGCAGTAATGAAGCTCATTTATAGCCTTCTTCTCATCAGTGTAATCGTCGATAAGAAATACCAGCGACCTTGCCGCACCCATATCCGAAAGTATCATGTTATATCTCGTTGGAAGATCCTTGCCGCTTTCAAGATAAGTGTCTATCTCCTCAGAGGCGGCAGACAGATTTTCCATATACTTAGCAATGTAAGTCTTTCTGACTTCCTCGGACTTGTCCATATAAAGGCCGATAAAAACGAACAGCCCTGCAAGTGCCGCAATACAAATAACGATAGCCGTTATCATTTTAGCCTTCATTATCTTTTCCTGATTCAAAGCTGTTCGCCTCCTTTTTCTCGTTTTCCTGCATTTTCAGCCGCTGAACTTCCTTTTCAACAGCCTCACGCATAAGCTTCTCTTTTTCTTCCTCAGCCGCTTTCAAGGCTTCATCACGGTTTGAATATATTTTTATCTCAGCGATAGTTTTTACCTCATACACCGCCATGCAAACTGTTGGGATTATCACAAACAGTATGAGGAGCTTCTTTGTTGATGCAAATGACCCAAGCCACTTGAAAAATCTGAGCTTTCCATAGTATTTTCCAATAATGCTGGCTTTTTGCACCGTCACGCTGTCCTCTATTTTGTTAACATCGCCTTTAGTAACAAAAGTGCCGTCGCTCAAAACCTCAGATATCCTGTGAGTATTTATCTCGCCTTTAATACTATCATCTTGAGAGTAGAACGAAATGATATCCCCTGCCTTTAAGCTGTCAGTATCCGTCCTTTTGATGTAAATATAGTCACCCTCATGTATAGACGGCTCCATACTTCCACTCACGACTTTCAGTACGCTGTAACCAAAAATGCTTGCTGTTTTGCCGATACAGCCGCAGACCATTATGTACACCGTCACACTCAGCAGTGCCGCAAACACAGCAGAGCCAAGTATTGTCAAAGCTATTTTTACTATCCTCAACGCCTTGCCGATGATAACGACTCTCCCTCCGTGTCATTGTTTGCTATATTTCTCTTTTAAATGCCTTGCCATTCTGCCAACTGCTGAAACATGATACTCCTTATAGAGTCGTTTTATTTCAGTGTCGATAGCTTTCTGCTCCTCAGCGGTGCGCTGTGGCGGAATATATGGTCTTGGCGGTCTGTTCTTTCGCTCAAGACGTTTTCTCTTTTTAAACTGCCTGTTTTTGATACGCCTCTTTACATCATATTTCAGATACGGAGCATATTTTTCATAGATGATCTCAATTTCACGCTCTTCACGTTTTCTCTCTGCCTCAGCCAGTTCTTTTTCCTTCTTGACTTTGAGCATTCTGATATAGTCCGGATTATCCGTCACAACAGGTATGATCCCAAATGCGTGAGCCAGAACATATGTTATGCCACGTTTTGCCATGTAATATGGATTTTTGGAATATTCTTTAAATATCTCATTGATATTTTTATTTTCAAAGCTTTCACGTTCAGCTTTAAGACGCTCAGCACGTTCACGCTCACGACGTTCCTGCTCACGCTGCTGTTGTGCTTCTTTCGCCTTTTTTGCAGCGATCTCAGGGGACTCATATTCTGACACAAAGCTTGAAGACACGGCTTCTTCATTCGTGCTGATCTGCTGATCCATAGCAGATCCAAGGCTGTTGCGGACGAGCTTTTTCTCCTCTCGGATCCTAGCTCTTTCCTCACGGACACGCTGCTCCTCTTCACGGCGTTGGCGCTCTTCCATTTGCCTTTTGCGTCTTGCGATATGCTTGATCTCTTCCTCTTTTTCACGGCGTTCACGTTCCTCACGCTCCGCCTTTTCTCTTGCAGCCTGCTCCGCCTGCTGTTTTTGGATAAGCTCCAATCTTCTGCGTTCAGCTTCCTCATGCTCCAGCCTTATGCGCTCTTCTTCCTCACGCCGCTGACGCTCCAGTTCCTCCTGCTCGGCACGCTTTCTTTCAGCTTCTGCAGCCGCAAGCTCCTCAGCCCTCTTACGGTCTTCCTCGTCTTTGAGAAACTGCTTTTCTATCTCAACTATACGGTCAAGCTCTGCCGTAAGGTTTCCTGCCTCTTCGGCAGACATACCCATATCTGTCTTACTTGCACTACTTTGTTCGCCCTCGCCAACTATGACATCATATTTATCAGACGTCTGCTTATCAAAACGCCTGACAACCTTTGGTGCGAGGGTCTTGCTCTTTATAGTTTTAAGCTCCTCCGACTTGTCTGCCCCATGAGTATAGGAGCGGAAAAGCATATAGTTCATTGCGGTCAGACCATATATATCCTCGATATAAGAATCATCAGGTCTTTGTGCAGTATCAGAAACGTTGACCTCGTAGCCTGCCTTATCGTAGCTTTCGATAAACTGCCAAAGGGTAAGACACGCCATAAGGTCCACATTTTTAGTTATAGCGTTTGTTCTCATAACAGGCGGTCTGATAAAAGCGTTGCCAAGAGTGGTACAAAGCACTGAACCTTTATAGCCCTCGATAGCCTTTTTGACCCTTTCAAGCCTTGCCCAAACGTCAGTATCCTTGCTGCCGCCGACAAGACTGTCAACAGTTTCTATCTTAAAACTAATGTTGACCTTTCTCCCGTCGCCGCTGTCAGCCACGGTATCGTAATTAAAAGAATAAGCCTCCTGCGCCTCTGCGGTCTGGACAAGCTTATTGTATCTAATATTTATAAAAATGTATAGCCTGTCGATAAGGGTATTTACAAATCTATTTTCATATGTATCAAGAGTTTCCTCTTTATGAATGTTGAGTATCTTTGACGGAGTTATCTTTCCAGTCTTTTTGTCGATATCCTGAATAAGATCGGTGTGCTGTCCTAGATGTTTTATGGACTCTACCGTTATCTTCCTTGACATAGCGATAGGCACGATCTCTTCCACTTCTTTAATGGTGTTTCTGGGATTTCTTATTACCGTATCAAGATGTGGCAAAGCTTTTTCTATCTCTGTGAGCCAGGACGAATCTATATTCTTCTCGATTATCTTACGATTAAAAGATACAGTTTTTTCGCCCGAAAGAAGCAAGGCACGGGCTGCCGCAAAGCTGTTATTGCCGTCAAACGTCTTTACAGCTTTGTCAAAAGCTGCACGCTGTTCGTTGTATTCGCTCATGCCCGTCCCTCCTCTCAAAGTTTATGAGTACAAATTTTAGTACAGTTTCTGCAATCTTTCAAGATATGCGATAGATTCTTTCATAGTGTTTCTGCCGAAAAGTTTCTGCATATAGGTGCAAAGTTCTTTCAGCTCTTCTCTTAGCATTGCCAAGTTAAGCGACTCAAATTTTCTGAATATCTTAGTTGCCAGCACATAATCGATGCCGTCAAGTTCCTCGCCGCCGCAGGCAACATATACAGGAACAAACAAGTTCATCTGTTTAAGTATACGGTTACCGAAAGCCACTCTCAGCTTTTCAATTACCCACAGGTCAAGCTGCTGGATCTTTTTCAGACTGTCCTGTGAAACGGGATACATTTGAAAAGCTTCCTTGAAGAGTGTATCAAGATGTTCAAAACTTAAATTCATAGGCGGCGTGTCAGGTGCGTCAAAAGCAACGCCCTTTGCGTCAAGATTGATAGGCTGTGCACGGTCGTATACCTTATCTGAGATAGTGAACGTAGAATCGTCGTTGTTGGCAGTACCGATATACCAAATGTTCTGCGGAATACGCAGCTTGCCCTTATCAAGGCGAACAGGGTCGGTACTCCACACATTAGGAACAAGATCAAGCTCCCACTCGGCAGGATCAGGCATTTCAAGAATCGAGAGCATTTCTGCAAAGTAATATTCCACTCTCGCAATGTTCATCTCGTCGAGGAGTATGAAGTTTACATCGTCATTGTATTCAGAAGAATAAATTCTTTTAAGGACTTCTGTTTCATTAAAGTTCTTTGTGAACTCGTTGAAGTAGCCGAAAAGCTCAGTTCTGTCACGCCATGACGGCTGAACAGAAGCAATAGTGGTATCTTTCTGCAAGAACTTACCGAATGAATATGGCAATGATGTTTTACCTGTACCAGAGATACCTTGCAGGATAATGAGCTTTGTTGAAGCCATGCCTGCAATGAAAAGTCGGATAGTTTTTATGTCATAATAAAGGTGCATTCTTGAGCAGGCAAAGTTTCTGTATGCTTCGCAGATACCGCTAAGGGTAATGTCATTATTGTAAGCAGGCGGCTCGTATGTCTTGTAGAAATTATCCACCTCGATAAGCTTTGAAAAACGGCAGTCGGCAGTCTGAACAACGCCGTCCACAATGGTTTGAACTTCGCCCTGTGCAGGCATCTGCTCGCCCTCTGCAAGAGCGGTGTTATCATATACGCCAAGCTGAGCCACCTTCATTGCCATGATCTCATCTTTTTCCTTGGTCATTTTGACCACCTGACGCTGCAGGTCAGATATTTCTTCGATAAGATCCTCGTTGCTGACGATAGAGTGTCTGAATCTTATGTACTTTCTCACAGCAAGAACTATCATAAAAATAATAAGCACAAAGATAGCCACAACAACGATAATTGCAAGCACAGAAAGTACCCAGCCCAGCGCACCAAAGTCTGCCGAGTAGGTCTTGAATATCCTTATGTAGTTTTTTATATTAAAGATCTGTTTTATGCCGTTCCACAGACCCTTGAAGATCTGCCCAAAGCCTGCAAGCATTGACGACATGAAAACAAAAAACCATTTCAGAAATCCATTCATAATGTATCACCCAAGCAGCAGTTATTTGTCATTTTTCTCCTGCTGTGCATTTTCCTCTTCCTTTTTCTTCTGCTGTGCAAGGTATTCCTCAACTGCACGTCTTTTTATTTCTTCCTCATCGCTCTCTGTGATAGCAGGACGCTTTATCTCGATTATGGTTGCGATAAGCTTATAAAGCTCAAAGAGGAAAAACAGTGCTATCGGCAAAAGTATGCAAATGAAAAATCCCGTTTTTGTTCTGAGAAAATCCATTACCTTGCCGAAACCGCCTATTTTTGCACCATTCCACTGACCGATTATATCACCTGCATAAACAGTGTATGTATCATCTACGTTATTAGCATCGCCTCGTGTGATAAAGCCTACAGAGCCGTTATCATTGAGTACCTCTGCGATACGGTGGGTATTCTTCACCTTTTGGCCCTTTATAAGAGTCCAGAAAGTGATAACGTCGCCCTTTTTCAGAGAATTGATATCGTCTATTTCCTTTGAGATAATAAGGTCGCCTTTTTTGAAAGTTGGCTTCATTGAGTCAGATTCAACTGTGAGTGGGACATATCCCAGCAGACTTGCCGTACCATTATTCTTATCAGACGAGAACACGAGAATTGTTATAAGCAGTGCAAAGATAAGCACCACCCATGCGATAACATTAAAAACGATCTTCAAAGCTTTTTTCATAATTCAAAACCTCGGAAACCCGAGGCTTCCTCCCTTCTAATTCTTTAAGTTGTTTCAACGATCTTGAAATTCATACCAAGCTTCATTGTGCCACCGATTATTTTGTCAACACAATCAGGGTCATTTCCATCAAGCCATATAACTACTGTATACTTGTCTTTCTCACCAGGACCAAGCTTTTCACGTCGGTCCTTCATGACCTCAGCAGAGGAGGCGAACTCCTTGTCGCAATCCCTTTCCTTACCGCTGCCGTCAGACTTTGTTTTACCATAAACAGTTTTCTCGCCATTCACGAAAAGCTCCACTCTGATAGCTTCATCAACACCGTTCGTGACGTTCTCGATAGTCATTTCGCTGTCATAGCTAAGTGTGTCTTCACCGGAATTTATGAGATAGAAAGTATAAGCTATATACCCCTCGCCATTATGGCTGCCGTTTATCTTGTCGATATTATCAGGGAGATCTTCGCCACTGATATTTGTCATATCATAGAGGATATCCGCATTGAGCCTTGAATTGCTCGTGGTATAGTCAGGAGTTTCCGAAAGAGTAAGCCCCTGATTTATCATATCATACTTACTTATCTTAACTGTAAAGCTACCATACTTGTCGTAAAAATAAGACACCGCATAAGCCGCCGCCACGATAGCGATAAGTATAATGGCAAGAATTTTAAGCAATCTCATCAATACCACATAGCGTTTAGCTTCCTTGGCGGTCCTGCGAAGTGCAAGGGTATCGACTACTCTTGTATTTTTATCTATATTTTTACCGTCCAAAACCGTATCACCCGTTTATTACTCATTTCTATTGCGAACGTATCTTTCCGCAATATATTTTCCTGCATTTTCTCCCGAATAGTAAAGGCACTGCATACCGCTGAGCTGTTTCACCTGCTTATCATCAGTAATGCCGTCAGCTATGACCTCAGCATTAAGGTCAAAAACGAAATTCAGCAGAGAGTTCACGCAGGTATCATACCTGTCGCTCTTACCAAGAACCTGAGCCACTGAGCCGTCAAGCATGATATTATCTACCTTGAACTCAGCAGTCTTAAGCATTTTAAAGCCCTCAGTGCCGAAGCCTGTAAGCAGAAAATGAAAGCCCTGTCTTCTCATAAGAGCCACGTTATCTGCCGCTGTGCTGTCAGCTTCATCAAGCACATCAGGCGACAACTCAAAGCAGACACGCTCATACTTCACGCCAAACTTATCGCAATAATCTGCCGCAACTCTCGGAGCTTCCGTCTGCCTTAAAAATCTTGCAGGCATGAACACGCTTGCCCAATCAACGTCAACTTCCCTTTCGTGAAACTTGCCCAAAGCCTGCAAAAGCTGAACGAAAGCAAGCTTGAAAATGCTAACACATCGGTCGGAAAGCTGAGCCACAGGGAGATAATCCGCAGGCATGAGCGTTCCCATAACAGGAGAATTGAGCCTTGTTTGCGACTGCAAAAAAGTGACCCTGCCGCTGTCGGTATTTTTTATAGGTCTATAGAAAAGCTCCACGGCACGAACGCCGTCAACTGTAGAATTTTCGCCCAAAGCAAAGCCACTTCCTTTCTGCTCCAATGTATTATTATAGCATATTTTCGACAAAAAACAAAGAAAAATCGGGAGATTTCCCCAAATATGGAAAATTATTTTTTATACCCATTTACCAAAAAACGCCGAATTTCTTCGGCGTCTTTTTTGTTTTATTGTTTATTGATTAGTTGCCTGCGTTATCCTTTGCCTGGAAATCGAGCTGAATTGTCCAATCCTGATTTGCAGTTGCATCATTACAGAATTTGCTTTCGCCCTCAATCCATACTCTTACAACAAAGCCCTCAACTGAATACTCGTTGTTTCCTGCACCAGCAAGTTCAAATACAGTAGTAAGATTGTCCAAGCTATCTCTGCTAGTTGGAACGGCTTTTTGTGCTGTACCCTTGGTAAAAGTAATGGTATCAAGTTTAGCACCATAATTAGCACCCTCTGTTGTCTTTATACCCTTATTATCCGTGTAGTTGTCCCAATTAAGACCAAATACACTCGCTTTATCGCCAAGAAGAGTGTACTTTGTATCTGCATAGCCAGCAACTGCACTAGCTTTTGTAACAGATAAAGTATTTGTAACTGTTGTACTATCATTTGCCTCAGTTGCAGTTTTCAACGGCAAAACAGCAACTCTAACTGCTTTTTGCAAATCATTTTCAGTATTATTCTCACTATCCTTATTCTTAATTGTAACACGACACTGAACGTCCTGTTTAGTCTGTTTTGTTGACCTTATCCACATTGGAACGTCAACATAATATCCGTCAGCACCAGAAGCTTCATCTGTTGCAAGAGCTGTATTTGCGGTTGTAGTTCTCGCTGTCAAAGTTGCTTCATCAGTTGCGGCTTTAACCTTAGTATCAGCCATAACAGCTCTACCACCAGCGTATATACCACTATCCTCAGCGTAGAACAAGCTATTACCGTCAACTGTTGAAGCTGGCTTCAATTTCCCAACTTTTTCATAATACTGACCAATATCAACTGTGCTTACCCAAGAAATGTTGTCAGCTGTAGGAGTCAAATCAGATGAACTCAAAACACCATTATCAACCTGTCCGAGTGAAATTTCAAGTGAGCCACCTGCTGTAGCGGCAAGGTTAAGTCCTGTAACTTCAGCAGTCTTGCTAAGCGTAAACCAAGCGTAAGTAGCAGTAGAAAGCATTACAGCGGAAGTTGTGAGCATTGCAACTGCAGGTATAAGTTTCTTCTTAGCAGAAGTATTCTTCTTTTCATTAGTTTTCATATCTCTTCGTCCTTTTCATAATAATTTGTCGGTTTATCCTGTCCGATACAGAGGGCGCTCGTTATAGCCGATTTGCGGTAACATGACCGCCAAGCACCTTTTGTTTATGTCAATCTTATACTAAATTCGACCCACTTTGTCAATAAGCTACCAGCTTAGTATACATTATATTTATCTTAATACTTATTAATATGACAGACATATTTTGCTATTTTCCGACATGATCATACTATGTAATAACAGCAGAAAGCACGGAATAACGTCATTTGTTATTCCGTGCTTTTTAAACCGATTATTCAATAAATTTTTTTGTTAAACTTCAAACGTTTTTGTACATATTAAGTTTATATATGTACGCAAAAGTTACAATGCGTGAAATTTACAAAATATTTATATTCATTCTGCGCTGTCGAGCATTTTAACAGCCTTCATCATGATAGCGCATTCAAGACGCTTCTTCTGTATCTGACATGACAGCTTGTGCGCATTGTGGATATCACCTGCGTAAATGTAGTTGTTTGCATTGCAACCGCCACTGCAATAGAACTTTGCCCAGCACTTTTTGCACTCTGGCTTGTTGTAAACGTGTGCGTGAGCAAACATATCTTTCATTTCCTCGTTAAATGTGCCGTCATAGAGATTGCCCATTTTGAACTCGGTGATACCAACGAACTGATGACATGGGTAAATATCGCCGTCAGGAGTAACAGAAACATACTCGTTTCCGCTTCCACAGCCCCTAAGTCTCTTTATCGCACAAGGTCCTTGGTCGAGGTCTATCATAAAGTGGAAGAAGTTTATGAACTTGCCCTCGTCCCTTATCTTCTGTATCTTCTCAGAAAGTATCTCATACTCCTTGAAGATCCTCGGCAGGTCAGCCTCAGTGATAGCATAAGGCTCGCTAGGGTCAGCCATAACAGGCTCAACAGATATCTGGTCGAATCCCAGATCATAAAGGTGCATTACATCATTTGAGAAGTCAAGATTATACTTTGTGTAAGTGCCTCTTACATACCAATCCTTGTTCTTAGGACGTTTCTCAACAAGCTTCTTAAAATTAGGGATGATCCTGTCATAGCTTCCTGAACCGTCAACACGCACTCTCATTCTGTCATTGACTTCTTTTCTTCCGTCAATAGACAGAACAACGTTGTACATTTCCTTGTTGATGAAGTCTATCATCTCGTCAGTGAGGTGTACACCATTTGTGGTAACAGTAAATCTGAACTTTTTATTGTGTGGCTCCTCCTGTGAACGTGCATACTCAACAAGCTTTTCCACCGTACCGAAATTCAGTGACGGCTCACCGCCGAAGAAGTCCACCTCAAGAAATTTTCTGTCTCCTGAACGCTCTATAAGAAAATCTATAGCACGCTTGCCAGTTTCATAGTCCATAAGCATTCTGCCCTGACCGAAATCACCTGTTGACGCAAAGCAATATTTACATCTCAGGTTACAGTCGTGAGCGATATGCAGACACATTGCCTTGATAGGCGAAGCCACAGCAGACAGGGCATACTTCTCGTAATCGTCCTCGCTGAACAATATCTTGTCATTGTAAAGAGAAACTATCTCCTCATAACAATCCTCGATATCCTTGCTGTCATACATCTTTGACAGCTTTCTTACAACGTCCTCAGGACATTTCTCCTCAAAAGGCGGCTCAACATTGTCTAACAAATCATATGTCAGATCGTCTATAATATGTACTCCGCCACTGTTCACGTCAAGCAGTGCATTAAAGCCGCCAAGCTTAAACTTGTGTATCATTTAAAAATCACCTTTCGCATTTATATTCATATACAAATTTATACAAAAATAAAGGGACATAAAAATGTCCCTTTAGCAAGGCGTGTGTACGCTCGCACGCCTCAGAAAGATCGGAATATTAAGCTTCTCTCTCGCACTTCTGGTTAGCAACTGTGCAGGAGGTCTTGCAAGCTGACTGACATGATGCCTGACACTTGCCGCAGCCACCCTTAGCAGCAGTCTTCTTGAGATTAGCCTTATTGATCGTCTTGATATGTTTCATAGGATTTTACCTCCAATAATTGATTTACACTAATTATACCACATATCCCACTATGTTTTATGAACGAATAGTTAATGCAATATAAACATTTATCCTTATCAAAAACGACTGCTTTTAGAATTTACCCCTACAACTCCGCCTACGCCTGCACACACAAGGGTAAGCACAAGCTTTGCAGGCACGGAAAAGCTTTCGGCTGCCTTAGAAAACAGTGCACTGAGAATGACAATGATAAGAAAAATGAACACTCCGCACAGCACACCTGACAGCAGACCGTTTCTACGTTGCCTTTTTCCGCAGACATATCCCCCTGCATACGCTCCGATACCAAGTGCCGCTGTTGACATCACCGACAGCATAAGGTCGGTGGCATCTATCTTAGTGATAACATACGCAAAAGCAAGCACAGCAACAAATATCGCACCGCACCCCACGCAGGCAGACAACGCCGTTGACGACAGCACCGACAGCTTTCTGCCCCAGAAAAGTCTGTTGTTTTTCATATCCGCACCCCCACACTGAATATCCTAAAAAAATTATATTCAAAGTCACGGACAATAAGAACACAAAAAGGGACGGATAAAACTACCCGTCCCTTAAAAGCGATATTTACTTTGCGTCACCGTCATGAATTGTTTCGTTCTTAGCGATAGCCCACTTTTTAATACGGATCTTACTTCTATCGCCGCCTGTTTCGATAACAACAGTGTCGTCCTTGATAGAGAACACGATACCAACGATTCCGCCGTTTGTAACGACCTCGTCACCTATCTCAAGGTTATCTCTCATCTCAGCGTCTTTCTTATCCTGCTTTTTCTGCGGACGGATAATAAAGAAGTAGAAGAACACGATTATGAGTACCAGTGGGATAAAAGTCATGGCAAGTGATGCAGGTGAACTCTGCTCAGCTGCCAAAACTGAAATAATTGCTGACAAATTCATCAAAAGACCTCCAAATCTAATAATACTATATTAGTATATCAGATATTTGCACAAACTTCAAGCCTTTTAACAAATAATTTTCATTTACAAGAAATTATTTCTTGTTCTTGATATACTCGTCGATAGCGGCAGCAGCCTTTTTGCCTGCGCCCATAGCGAGGATAACAGTAGCAGCGCCTGTAACAGCGTCACCGCCTGCGTAAACGCCTTCCTTAGTTGTTGACTCGTTCTCGTCAACGATAAGGCAGCCGTGGTCATTTGTTTCAAGACCAGGAGTTGTACTTCTGATAAGTGGGTTAGGTGATGTACCGATAGACATGATAGCTGTATCAACGTCAAGAACGAAGTTTGAACCCTCGATAGGGATAGGACGTCTTCTGCCGCTTGCGTCAGGCTCGCCCAGCTCCATTTTGATGCACTCCATGCCGTTTACATGACCGTTCTCGTCGCCAACTATCTTAACAGGGTTGTTAAGAACGAGGAACTCGATGCCCTCTTCCTGAGCGTGATGAACCTCTTCCTTTCTTGCAGGAAGCTCGTCCATTGAACGTCTGTATACGATATAAACGTGCTCAGCGCCAAGTCTCATTGCAGAACGAGCAGCGTCCATAGCAACGTTACCGCCGCCTACTACAGCTACGTTCTTAGACTTCATGATAGGAGTCTCATAATCGTCCTTGTATGCCTTCATAAGGTTGATTCTTGTAAGGTACTCGTTAGCAGAGTAAACGCCTACAAGACCTTCGCCCTCGATACCCATGAATCTTGGAAGACCTGCGCCTGAACCTACGAATACAGCTTCATAGCCCATGCCCATAAGCTCGTCGATAGAAAGAACTCTGCCGATAACCATGTTTGTCATGATATGTACGCCCATGTTTGTCAGATTGTCTATCTCGTGCTGAACGATAGCCTTTGGAAGTCTGAACTCAGGGATACCATACATAAGAACGCCGCCTGCTGTATGGAATGCCTCATAGATAGTTACGTCATAACCAAGCTTAGCAAGGTCTCCTGCAACTGTAAGGCTTGAAGGACCACCGCCGACAACAGCTACCTTGTGACCGTTTGGTTCAGCCTTTTCTACGGCAACTGCCTTGTCCATCATATAGTCTGCACAGAATCTCTCAAGTCTGCCTATACCAACAGGCTCACCCTTGATACCTCTTACACACTTGCCCTCACACTGATGCTCCTGTGGACATACACGTCCGCAAACAGCCGGCAGAGCATTTGTTGTTTTGATGATAGCATAAGCTTCTTCAAACTTGCCCTCTGCTACCTTTGCGATAAACTCAGGAATCCTAACGCTTACAGGACATCCTGTCATACAAGGCTTGTGCTTACAGTTAAGACATCTCTGAGCTTCTTCTATAGCCTGCTCAGGGGTGTAACCCAAAGTAACTTCCTTGAAGTTTCTAGCTCTTACCTTTGGCTCCTGCTCTGCGATAGGAGTCTTTGTCAAACTCATATTAGCCATTATCTTACACCTCCAGTAAGTCTGCACAAGTGAGCCTTTTCCTGCTCCTTATAAGTTGAGTTTCTTCTCATAAGCTCGTCGAAATCTACCTTCTGACCGTCAAAGTCAGGACCGTCAACGCAAGCATACTTGATCTTGCCGTCAACAGTTACACGACATCCGCCGCACATTCCTGTGCCGTCGATCATGATAGGGTTGAGTGAAACGAGAGTCTTGATATCATAAGGCTTTGTTACCTTGCAAACGAACTTCATCATTGGAACTGGTCCGATAGCGATAACCTCGTCAAACTTAGCACCACCGTCAATAAGCTCCTGAAGCTTGTTTGTAACAAATCCGTGATAGCCGTATGAACCGTCGTCTGTACAGATATGAAGATGTGAAGAAGCCTTGCCCATTTCGTCCTCGAGGATAACGATATCCTTGCTTCTGAAGCCTGCGATAAGATCAACTTCAACGCCCATGCTGTGGAGTTTCTTAGCCTGTGGATAAGCGATAGCACAGCCAACGCCTCCGCCTACTACTGCAACTCTCTTGATACCCTCGTCATACTCTGTGGCAACGCCGAGAGGACCAACAACGTCATGGATATAGTCGCCCTCATTAAGTCTTGCAAGCTCAGTTGTAGATGCACCTACTACCTGGAAAATAATTGTGATCGTGCCCTTTTCTCTGTCATAGTCAGCGATAGTGAGCGGAACACGCTCGCCCTTCTCATCAACTCTGTAGATGATGAACTGACCAGCCTCAGCCTTAGCGGCAATGTAAGGTGCGTCGATCTCCATAAGAACAACAGCGTCGTTGAGCTGTCTTCTTGTTACGATTTTGTACACTAAAATCCCTCCCTGAATAATTAGCAAAATAATATTGTTTTAGGCAAATAATACAAAAACATTTTCTATTATCGCCTTACAGCATATAACATTATACTATATTTAAAAAGAAATTTCAATAGTTTTTTGTTTACTTCCATAAATTTTATAATAATATATCACAATTTGTTTACATTTAACATACCATAATTTATATATCGCATATCATTTTACAGATGTATCAAGTTTATCAAAAGCAATTTCGATACACTCCTGCTCCTGAACTCCTCTATCACTGCCGCCAAACAAGCTTGCATAGCCGTATACCGCCGCTCCTGCGTAGTTATAACTAACTACAGCGTCATTTATCTGCCTGCCGATAATGCCGATATTTTCAGAAAATTCACTCTCGCTGTCTATCTTATATACTCCCAGACCTGCCACCAGCGTAACATCAGTTGTGCAGATATCAGCCCACTGCTGTAGGGTATCCTCATAAGGCTTAACAGAATTTTCATAACCGAAGTATATCTGCGGACAGATATAGTCTATATACCCCTCCTCGCTGCACCACTTTTTCACATCAGCGTACATATACTCATAGTTGTTCTCCATATTTCCCTGAGGCGAAACTCCCACGAGGATATCCTTATCCACCCCCTTGACCGCACTGTATATCTCCCCAACCATAAGGGAGATATTGTTCAGCCGCCATTTTGCTAGATCGTCAAACTCCGTCTGGGCAGAAAAGCACTGTGCGTCAAAATCCTCAGCCGTTGTGGGATAAAAATAATCGTCGAAGTGCAAGCCATCAATATCATAATTTTCTGCAAGCTCCGCCGCACCCTCTGCAATAAGCTGTCTTACCTCATCATAAGCAGGATCGAGCCACAAATGGCTGTCGCCCTCAACCTGTTCCAGGTAGCCGTCGCCCTCGTCATACCATTTTTTCAGAAGAAAGCTATCGTCATAATTCTGAAAACATTCCTCATTCTCACACCTGAGAGGGTTTATCCATGCGTGAAAAGAAAGCCCCTTATCATGTGCAGTCTGTATCATTATATCAAGCGGGTCGAAGTCACTCCGCTCACCTGCCACGCCTGTTATATATCTTGATGCAGGATAAAGTTCCGAATCATATATAGCGTCCCCAAAAGGTCTGACGTGGACATACAGCGTATTACAACCTATGCTCAAAGCATTTTCACACGCCTGAGAAAAGTTCTCACGAAACTCCTCGGCACTTTTCCCGGTGAGCATATCAGCAAGGTCAATATAGGATATCCATATAGCTTTCTGCACAGTATAATTAAGCTTGTGTGACGTTTCCGCATCAGTGTAGTTTTTCTCTCCGCACACAGGTATCACCGATGCTTTTTCCATAGTCACAAGCCTGTCCCTCTGAGAATTCACCTCACCTCCGCAGGAGCAAAGGGTCAAAAAACAAATAAGTAAAGCAAGAATTTTTTTCAAGAATATCAGTCCTCCGAATCAGTATCATTGAATTATACTATTCTTATTGGACAAATATTCTGCTTTTATACAGCCCCGACGACCTCAGGTCGCCCATACAAAAAAGAACGGACAGTATACCCGTCCGTTCTTGTGTCAGCATATTCCAGACTATGGAAGAAGTCTGTTGATATCTCTTGGGAACAGTGATGTTTCCCTGATGTTGTTCTTGTTAAGAAGCTTCATGAGAAGTCTTTCAAGACCGATACCAAGTCCACCGTGAGGTGGCAGACCATACTTGTGAGCCTCAAGATAGTTCTTGAAGTCAGCAAGATCAAGTCCCTGAGCCTTCATCTTCTCTACCTGCTCGTTATAATCGTGTATTCTCTGACCGCCTGAGGTTATCTCAAGACCTCTGAACAGCAGGTCGAACTTGTATGCTTCTCTTGGGTCTTCTCTGGAGTTCATTGCATAGAACGGAGGCTTCGATGATGGGAAGTGTGTAACAAAGATAAAGTCTGAATCGTACTTTTCCTTGGCATACTTGCCGAGGTTTACCTCGTCCTCAGGGTCAAGGTCGAACTTCTTGCCGCTTCCCTCGCCGCCTCTCAGCAGCTCGATAGCGTCAGCAAACTTGATAGACGGAACTTCCTTTATCTCAGGAACGTCAGCGTCAAGTATCTTCAACTCGTTCTGATAGTTTTCCTTGATATACTCGAAAATGGACTTGAGCATTGCGATCTCCATTTTCATAACGTCATACATACTGTCGATATAGCCCATTTCAAAGTCAAGACCGATATACTCGTTGATATGACGTGAAGTAGCGTGCTTTTCAGCTCTGTATACAGGTGCTATCTCATAAACTCTGTCAAAGAATGCCACAGCCATTTGCTTATAGAACTGCGGTGACTGGTTAAGGAACGCAGACTTGCCGAAGTAGTCAAGACGGAAGATGTTAGCGCCGCCCTCTGCACCCTGAGCAACTATCTTTGGCGAGTGTATCTCAGTGAAGTTGTTTGCCTGCATGAACTTGTGCATACCCTGAACAAGACCCTCCTGGAGCTTGAATATAGCTCTCTCATAAGGGTTTCTCAGTGAAGCCGCACGGTTGTCAAGATTTACTTCTATTGTGCAGTTAAGTCTGCCCTGTGATATTTTTAAAGGAAGCTCAGCGGCGTTCGTTGAGATAAGCTTGATAGAATTAAGCTCTATTTCAAGACCGTTGAAGTCCTTAGGGTTTTCCTTAACAATACCCTTTACGTTTACAAAGAAGCCCTCTCTCAGACCCTCGATAGAATCCTTGCAGTTGTCGGCAGAGTAAACTGTCTGTATAACATCTCTTGAGGTTCTTACAACGATAAATGCAATGCTTCCCATGTTCTTTATTCTATGAACACAGCCTGAAAACTCAACTTCCTTGCCCATATTAGCCTTAGCGTCAGCAAGCATAAACTCTTTCTTGACGTCAGCTGTATCTATCATAAGCATTTTGCCGTCATTTTCAGGTACATACTTATCAGCGTTCTCATACTTTGTGAGCTTTGAAGTGTCGATAACGTTGTCCTTTACGTCCTCTTTCTTCTCTGCGTCAGAAGCAGCGCTTGCAGCGGCAGCTTTCAGCTTGCTTTCAAGAATTTCCTTGATTATCTTAGGTGTTGCAACGCCCTTGAGAGCCTTTGTACACTGACCCATGATAAAGCCGAATACCTTTGTTTCACCGTTCTTATACTGCTCTACCTGTGCGGCATTTGCGGCGAGTATCTCGTCAACGCCTGCCTCAACCTTTGCAGTATCCACAGTGATTATCATACCCTTGCTCTTTGCAATGTCCATAGGCTTGCCGCCCTCTTCTACCATTGCTCTGAACACAGTCTTAGCGTCGTTCTTTGATACCTTCTCTGTATCAGCCATTTCAACAAGCTCTGCAAACTCCTCAGGTGTGAAACTGATATTGTTTATATCTATCTCGCCCAGATTTACTCTTCTCATAAACTCGCCGAGAATGAACACAGCCACGCTCTTAGGATTGTTATATCTCTTAAGTGCATTCTCAAAGAAATCTGAGATTATCTTTGTTTGGATAAGCGTTTTTGCGTCTATCTCAGAAATACCGTATTCCTCAGTGTATCTCTTGAATCTGCTGCTTGGCATTTCAGGCAGCTTAGCCTTTATCTCATCAAGCTGAGCGTCTGTAAGGTTTACCTGAAGAATATCAGGCTCTGGGAAATAACGATAATCGTTAGCGTTTTCCTTTGTACGCATTGAAGTTGTCTTATCTCTGTTTGCGTTGTAACGTCTTGTTTCCTGAACGACCTTTTTACCAGCTTCAAGAAGAAGCGCCTGCCTTTTTTCCTCATACTTGATAGCTCTGCCAACAGACTTGATAGAGTTGATGTTCTTTATCTCCGCACGAGTACCGAACTCAGTTGCATCAGGACGCATAAGAGAGATATTAACGTCACATCTCAGTGAGCCCTGCTCCATTTTACAGTCGCAAACGCCTGCATACTGTAAAAGCAGAGATATCTGCTCAACGAAAGCCATTGCTTCTTCTGCTGACGCTATATCAGGCTCAGTAACTATCTCGATAAGCGGGATACCGCATCTGTTATAGTCAGCCATTGAGATTCCGTTGAAAGCGTCATGAACGAGCTTACCGGCGTCTTCCTCAAGGTGGATATGGTTTATTCTGATGTTCTTCTTCTGACCGTTCACCTCGATAGGCACATATCCAGGACCTACGATAGGTCTGTAAAGCTGTGATATCTGATATGCCTTTGGCAGGTCAGGATAGAAGTAGTTCTTTCTGTCGAATACTGAAAACTTGTTGATACCGCAGTTGAGCGCATATCCTGCCTTTACAGCATACTCTACAGCCTGCTGATTGATGATAGGCAGAGTACCGGGCATACCTGTACATACAGGGCAGCATCTTGTATTTGGCGCACCTCCGAACTCAGCGGAGCAGTTACAAAAGATCTTAGTTTTGGTAAGCAGCTCGGCGTGGATCTCAAGGCCGATGACCGTTCTCCATTTTTCCATTTGTCTTACCTCCCTTAAAGCTTTGGCGCAACAGGCTTGAAGCCCTTTTCGTATGCGTCGGCAGTCTTGATGATAGTTGCCTCGTCGAACTTTCTGCCTATAACAGACATACCGATAGGCATACCCTTGCTGTCATAGCCGCAAGGAGTTGATATTGCAGGCAGACCTGCGATATTTACTGTAACTGTGCATATATCAGCCTGATACATCTGAACAGGGTCGGAAGTCATCTCAGGGCTGTATGCAACAGCAGGAGTTGTCGGCGTAAGAATAACGTCGCACTTCTCGAATATATCGTTGTATTCTTTTCTTATAAGCTGTCTGAGAGCCATTGCTTTTCTATAGTAAGCGTCATAATATCCGCTTGACAGGCAGTAGTTTCCAAGAAGTATTCTTCTCTTTACTTCCTCGCCGAATCCCTCTGAACGTGACTTGATTATAAGCTCTTCATAGCTGTCGGCTGTGAGCGTTCTGTGACCATACTTGATACCGTCATATCTTGACAGATTTGAAGCCGCCTCAGCACAAGCAAGAAGATAATAACAAGGAACAGCATACTTAAGCGACGGCATAGAACACTCGATAAGCTCAGCGCCCATTGCCTTATATTCCTCAGCAGCCTTTAAAACGGCAGCCTTTACCTCATCATTGATGCCCTCTGCATAGAACTCCTTAGGAAGTGCTATCTTCATGCCCTTCATTGACTCGCCTATCTTTGCAGTGAAGTCAGGCACTTCAAGCTTTGAGCTTGTGCCGTCATGGAAGTCATAGCCGCATATCTCGTTAAGGAGTATAGCACAGTCATGAGCGTCAAGACCGATAGAACCTATCTGGTCAAGAGATGAAGCGAAAGCCACAAGACCAAATCTTGAAACTCTGCTGTATGTTGGCTTGATACCTGTTACGCCGCAGAAAGCAGCAGGCTGTCTGATAGATCCGCCTGTATCAGTACCAAGAGCAACAGGTGCAAGTCCCGCAGCGACAGCCGCAGCAGATCCGCCTGATGAGCCGCCAGGTACACGGTCAAGATCATAAGGATTCTTTGTCTTTGCAAAAGCGGAGGTCTGTGTAGAGCCTCCCATTGCGAACTCGTCCATGGAAGTCTTGCCGAGCATTACGATATTCTCAGCGTCAAGCTTTTCCATAACGGTCGCATTATAAGGCGGAACGAAGTTTTCAAGCATTTTTGACGCACAGGTGGTCTTTACGCCCTCTGTACAAATATTGTCCTTTACTGCCACAGGTATTCCTGTGAGAGCCTTTGCTTCGCCCTTATCGATAACGCCCTGAGCCTTTTCAGCCTGCTCCAGAGCCTTTTCCTCAGTAACAGTGATAAAGCTCTTTACCTTATCGTCATATTTCTTTATTCTCTCAAAATATGTCTGTGCAAGCTCTTTAGCGGAAATTTCCTTACTGTCAAGAGCCTTACGCATATCACGGATTTTCATTGAAGAAACGTCCAAATTTCACACTACCTTCCTGTTAAATTTACTCTACGACCTTAGGCACTACAAAGCAGTTGTTTGTATTCACTGCATTTGAAAGGACCTTTGAAGTAGGCATAGATTCGATGACCTCGTCTTTTCTCAGATCGTTGAGGTAAACATCATGATTGTCCTTGAGATCGTCATAGGTAATGTCGATTTCCTTTACGGTATCCATAAGATCAATAATATCAGTCATCTGCTCGGCTGTGGCTGCAAGCTCTTTATCGGAATATTCCAGCTTGCTAAGCTCTGCCAGATACTTGACCATGTTCAAATCCATATATAATCCCTGACCTTTCTTAATATTAAGGCAACGCCTTAGGTGCAAAAATACACCAATTCAATTTAATATTATACTACATCTCATACTATTTTGCAAGCAAAAATCACATAAATTCCGATTTTTTTAATATTTGCTCACCAAACGTCCAAAAACAGCAAGACCCACAGAGAAATTCCCTGTGGATCTAAGCGTCATTACTTATTATTCTTTGTATATTTATCAAAAATATCAGTGAAATCAAATGTTGCGAAATAGTCAGCAGGAGTTTCGGCACGTCTTATCATATCGAATGAGCCGTCCTCGTGGAGAAGTATCTCTGCTGAACGGAGCTTTCCGTTGTAGTTGTAGCCCATCGAGAAACCGTGTGCGCCTGTGTCGTGGATAACGATGATGTCGCCGGTGTCTATCTCAGGCAACATTCTGTCGATCGCAAACTTATCGTTGTTCTCGCAAAGACCGCCAGTTACGTCATACTTGTGGTCGCATGGAGCGTTCTCCTTGCCGAGAACTGTAATGTGATGATATGAACCGTACATAGCAGGACGCATAAGGTTGCAGGCACAAGCATCAAGTCCAACATACTCCTTATAAGTATGCTTATGATGTGTGCAGGTAGCAACGAGATGACCGAACGGAGCAAGCATATATCTGCCAAGCTCCGTGAAGATAGCAACGTCACCAAGACCAGCAGGAACCATTATATCCTCAAATGCCTTGCGAACGCCCTCGCCGATAGCGAAGATATCGTTCTGTGGCTTATCAGGCTCATATGCTATGCCAACACCGCCTGAAAGGTTTACGAACTTGATGTCTGCACCCGTCTTTTCATGAAGCTCAACAGCAAGCTCAAAAAGTATTCTTGCAAGCTTTGGATAATAAGCGTTTGAAACAGTGTTTGAAGCAAGGAAAGCGTGAAGTCCGAAATGCTTTGCGCCTTTTTGCTGAAGTATCTTGAAGCCCTCAAAAAGCTGCTCTCTTGTGAAGCCGTACTTAGCCTCACCAGGGTTGTCCATTATCTGAGTTTCTATCTCGAAATGTCCGCCCGGATTGAAACGGCAGCAGATAGTTTCAGGAATACCGCAAAGGTCGTCAAGATAATCTATGTGAGTGAAATCGTCAAGGTTGATATAAGCGCCAAGCTCTCTTGCCTTGAGAAAATCCGCCTTTGGAGTTACGTTTGAAGAAAACATGATGTCGCTTCCGCTGAATCCGCAGCAGTCGCTCATCATAAGCTCAGTAAGAGAAGAACAGTCAACGCCGCAGCCCTCTTCCTTGAGTATTTTCAAAATGAATGGGTTAGGGGTAGCCTTTACAGCGAAATACTCTTTGAAGCCTTTGTTCCAGCTAAATGCCTTGTAAAGATCTCTGGCTCTCTGTCTGATACCCTTTTCGTCGTAGATATGAAAAGGTGTAGGATACTGCTTGATTATCTCCTCAGCCTTTTCCTTGGTTATAAATGGTGTTTTCATTATATATCAATCCTTCTGCAAATAATATATTTTATAAAAATACATATTTATCATACCATTTTAATACGGATTAGTCAAGTGAAATATCTGATTTTAAGAAATAAAATACACTTTATTGTCATTTTTCAATACAGCCACACCACTGTCACACCCATTTTAGTAAAAAAAGCACAAAGCACACAGCCGTAAAAGCCGTGTGCTTTGCATATAAAAGCCTGCTTTATGAAGCCTGATCAAACTGGCTGTTATAAAGCTCGGCATAAAATCCGCCCTTTGCCATAAGGGTTTCATGGTTTCCGCTTTCGATAACGTCGCCGTCACGCATAACAAGTATCAGGTCTGCGTTTTTGATAGTCGAAAGTCTGTGTGCGATAACAAAGCTCGTTCTGCCCTTTGTAAGCTTATCCATTGCCCTTTGGATAAGAAGCTCCGTTCTCGTATCGACAGAAGATGTTGCTTCATCAAGTATGAGCATAGGCGCATTCTGGAGCATTGCCCTTGCGATAGTGAGAAGCTGTTTCTGTCCTGCGGATATAGCCACGCTTTCAGAAAGCACTGTATCAAAGCCCTCAGGGAGCGTATGAACGAACTTATCCAGACCGCAGGCTTTGCACACTCTTTCAAGGGACTCGTCGCTTATGCCCTCCATGTTGTATACAAGGTTTTCTCTTACAGTGCCCTCAAAAAGCCATGTGTCCTGCAAAACCATGCTGAACATATTGTGGACAGTTTCACGGCTGAGCTGTGATATAGGCGTTCCGTCTATGGAGATACTTCCGCTGTTTATCTCGAAAAATCTCATAAGCAGATTTACCATTGTGGTCTTACCTGCACCGGTCGGTCCGACGATAGCCACCTTCTGACCTGCCTTTACCTCTGCGGAAAAGTTCTTTATTATCACCTTGTCAGGAGTATCAGGATAGCTAAAACGAACATTTTCAAAGCTTACGTTGCCCTTTACCTCAGGCATTTCACTGCTCTTGTCGCTCTCGTCTGGAAGTTCCTCGCTTTCGATAAAGTCAAATATTCTCTGAGCTGAGGCGGAAGCTGTCTGCATATTTGTCATGCCCTGAGCTATCTGACCAAGAGGTGATGTGAAAAGTCTTACATAAAGAATGAACGATATTATTACGCCGAATGTGATAGTGCCGTTAAGGGCGAGCATTGAGCCGAAAACGCATACTGCAACGTATGCAAGATTGCCGATAACGTTCATAAGCGGCTGCATGATACCTGACAGAAACTGTGACTTCCAGTTTGCGTTGTATACAGCCTCGTTAAGTCCGCCAAAATGTTTCTTTACATTATCTGCTCCACGGGATATCCTTACTACCTCGTGACCTGAATACATCTCCTCAACATAGCCATTGAGCTTACCAAGGCTTTCCTGTCTGTCGAGGAAGAACTTCTGTGATTTTGACATTATGAAAACTATCAGGAAAAGTCCCAAGAATGTGATGAACAGTGAGATGAGCGCAAGTCGCCATTCTGTAACAAACATCATTATAAGACAGCCCACAAACTGTGCCGCTGCACTGATTATGGTCGGAAGACTGTTTGTAAGACCCTGTTGTAAAGTTGATACATCATTTGTGATACGGCTGAGGATATCACCCTGTGAATGTGAGTTGAAATACTTCTGCGGAACGCAGTTTATCTTTCTTGAAAGGTCGCTTCTCATTCTGTATGACATTTTCAGGGTGACTGTCGCCATTATATACTGTTGAATAAAGGTAAAAAGCGAGCTTGAAATATATATCGCTCCAAGGAAAATTCCTACCCTTGCCACTGCTTTAAGGTCAATGCCTGTCATAAGTCCGTCTGCCATAAGGTCGGTTATCTCGCCCACCTTGTCAGGCCCTATGATAGTCAGCACCGCACCAAGCGCCGCAAGAACCAATGCCACGGCAACGATACCTACACTGCCTTTCATATACTCTATTATTTTTTTCATAGCGGACGCCATTTCGCCCTTACTAGACTTCTCGTATTTTCTCATTGTGCAGTCCCCCTTTCTATGCAAGTTCTGCCGCACTTAGCTGTGAAAGTGCTATCTCTTTGTATACGTCGCAGTTTTTCATAAGCTCCTCATGAGTACCCATGCCCACGGCTTCGCCACGGTCAAGAACTATTATCTTGTCTGCATGACGGATAGTGCTTATTCTCTGTGCAACGATTATCTTTGTTGTGTCCTTAAGTTTCTCGTTAAGACCCTCTCTGAGCTTTGCGTCTGTCTTGTAATCAAGGGCTGAGAAAGAATCATCAAATACAAGTATCTCAGGCTTTCTTGAAAGCGCTCTTGCAATAGACAAACGCTGCTTCTGTCCGCCTGAAACGTTTCTGCCCATTTGAGATATCATATGCTCTGTGCCGTCAGGAAGCTTATCCACAAACTCCTCCGCCTGAGAAAGCTCGATAGCGTTTTTAAGCTCCTCGTCAGTTTCAGGAGTGGCACTCTCGCCGAAAAATACGTTTTCTCTTACACTGCCTGCAAAAAGCACAGCCTTTTGCGTTACATATCCAAGCTTGTCATAAAGGGTGTCAAACTTGTAGTTTTTTACGTTTACGCCGTCCACGAGGACTTCGCCCTCTGTTGCGTCATAAAATCTTGGTATAAGGCTTATAAGCGTTGTCTTGCCGCTTCCTGTTGCACCGATTATGGCAAGGGTCTGACCCTTGTTTATCTTAAAGCTTATGTTGCTCAGCTCGTCCTCAGAGGCATGAGGATATCTGAAAGAAACGTTTTTAAATTCCACAGTACCCTGCTCTCTTCCCTCGCTGACGCTGCCCTCTTTTATGTTCACGTCACGCTCAAGCACTTCGTTGATACGCTCTGCTGAGACCTGAGCCGCAGGGAGCATCATAAATATCATAACGAGCATCATAAATGACATTACAACGTATGTGGCATATGTGCTGAAAACAACAACGTTACTGAAAAGCGTTATCCTGTCCTGAACGGCCGTCAAGGCTATCTGCTGGATAAGCACTGCTCCAAGCCAGTAGATAGCAAGGGTCAGACCATTCATTCCGATATTCATAACTGGCATCATAAGTGCGAACATTCTCTGGTTTTTGAGCTGTGTGTTCATCATATCCTTGCTTGGAACATCGAACTTGTCGTTCTGATATTTCTCAGCATTAAAAGCATGGACAACGTTTATGCCTGTGAGATTTTCTCTTGCCACACGGTTTATTTTATCAGTTAGCTTCTGAACGATACGGAATCTCGGTATGCAGGTCGCCATAACTGCAAGAACGAATACGCATATCACCACAACGAACGCCGCAGTCACCGCTGAAAGCTCCCAGTTCTTGCCAAGTATCTTTATAACAGCCCAAACCGCCATGATAGGAGATTTTATTATCATCTGAAGTCCCATTGACACTATCATCTGTATCTGTGTGATGTCGTTTGTTGTCCTTGTTATAAGGCTCGGTATGGAAAAGTCCTGCATCTCCTCGCTGCCCATATCCATAACATGGTTGAACAGCTTTTCTCTTATTGTGTAGCTGAATCCTGAGGCAGTCTTTGCGGAAAGATAGCCGCAGACGATAGCAAGAGCGGCACTTGCAAGGGTACAGCCAAGCATTTTAAGTCCGACGTTCAGGATATCGGAAGTTTCACTGCCTGCCGTGTTGAGCATCATGGTCAGGTCAGTCATATAGTCAGGCAGCGTCAGGTCAAAATACACCTGTCCCAGCACCAGAAGTGCACAGAGAACAGCCATAAGCACCTCACGCTTGCCCATCTTTTTAAGCAGTTTTATCATATTTGTTACCTCCTTCTACATACATTCTTTAAGAATGCTGTCTATATTGTTGCTAACGATATGCAGGCATTTTTTGAAATGTGCCATGTCATCGTCCGAAAAGCCAGCGATAAGCTTGTGTGCGAACTTTTTCTGCAGCTCTCTGCCCTCTTTTATAACAGGCTGGGCCTTTTCTGTGCAGACCAGACGGCATTTTCTTCTGTCGCCCTTTACCGCCTGCCTTTCAACAAAGCCTGCTTCCACAAGCTTTTCTACATGGAAAGACACAAGCGCCGCCTTGATATTCCTATATCTACACACATCACCCGCTGTGTTGAACTCAGGATTGTTCGCAAGGAACATGAGCACGTCAAGCGCCGTCTTTGGCATATCGAGCTTTTTACAAAGGGGCTGCATGACTTTTTCATATGCTTCTGCAAGCTTCTTTGAATGATCAAACATATGCGTTGCTGTTGTCATATTATCGTTCATTGTCAAACCTCCAATATTAGATATTTCAAATTTGAACAATCTAATATTAACACTTTTTCAAAAGCTATTCAATGAACATTTTGTAAATTCAGCTTCTTATAATGTCATTTTTGTAACAATGCAACAAAAATCAAATATATGGACTATAATATTTGTACAGCAATAAAACCGCCCTCTCCGCTATTGCAATAAAGGGAGAAATGTGTTATAATAACGATGTATGGGCAGAGTATTCGCTCTGCTTCACCTTTTAAGAAAGGAAAGTGGTGCAAAATGGATATTGTAAAAGGCGATATTCTTGTAATGAAGAAAAGTCACCCCTGCGGCAGTAACAGAATGATAGTTCTGCGCTCAGGCATGGATTTCAAGCTGCGCTGCGAGGGCTGCGGACGAGAGTTCATGATAGTACGCAGCAAAGCCGAAAAGAACGTAAAAACTATTATCAGAGAGGCTGAGTCATAGCTATTCTCGCAATTTATGATATATAACAAATGTATGATATGAAATAAAAATGACAGGAGAATATAACTATGTTTGAAAAACTCAAAGCACTCGAAGATAAATTCAATGAAATAAACGAAAAGCTCATGCAGCCTGAAACTGTAAACAACACTTCACTGTATACGAGCCTTATGAAAGAATACAAGACACTTACGCCGATAGTTGAAAAGTTCGGCGAATACAAAAAGGCAAAGGCTGCCAATGACGAGGCCATCGAGCTTCTTGACGCAGGCGGAATGGATAAGGACTTCAAGGAAATGGTGCAGATGCAGCTTGAGGAATCCAAGGAAGATATGGCTAAGCTTGAAGAAGAGCTTAAGCTTCTCCTGCTGCCGAAAGACCCTAACGATGAGCGTAACGTTATCATAGAGATAAGAGGCGGAGCAGGTGGTGAGGAAGCTGCACTGTTTGCAGGCTCTCTTTATAGAATGTATTCAATGTATGCCGCTTCAAAGGGCTGGACCATAGAAGTCATGAACGCCAACGAAACAGAGCTTGGCGGCTATAAGGAAATAACTTTCAGTGTGTCAGGCGAGGGAGCTTATTCAAGGCTTAAATACGAAAGCGGAGTACACAGAGTTCAGCGTGTGCCTGAAACGGAGTCACAGGGCAGAGTCCACACATCTACTGTTACAGTTGCCGTGCTTCCAGAGGCTGATGAGGTGGAGCTTGACCTTAACGAAGAAAAAGATCTGAAAATAGACGTGTTCCGTTCATCAGGAGCAGGCGGACAGCACATCAACAAGACATCTTCCGCTATCAGAATAACTCACCTGCCTACAGGCATGGTAGTTGAGTGTCAGGACGAACGTTCACAGTTCAAGAACAAGGAAAAGGCTCTGAAAGTTCTCCGTTCAAGACTCCTTGATCAGAAAGTTCAGGCACAGAACAAGGAGATCGCAGACAACAGACGTTCACAGGTGGGAACAGGTGACCGTTCCGAAAGAATAAGAACTTACAACTATCCTGAGGGAAGAATTTCCGACCACAGAATCGGTCTTACTATCTACAGACTTGAACAGGTGCTTAACGGCGCACTTGACGAAATAATCGACGCACTTGCAACAGCCGATCAGGCTGCCAAGCTTGCAAGTCAGGAAGAAGAGTAAAAAATGTTTGACACAAAAATACTTGGCACTGACGAGGACAGCATAGCATATGCCGCAAAGCTGCTCTCACAGGGTGAAGTCGTTGGTATGCCGACGGAAACTGTATATGGTCTTGCGGCGAACGCTTTTGATGAAGCGGCTGTAAGAAAAATATTCGCCGCAAAGGGCAGACCTGCCGACAATCCTCTAATAGTGCATATATCTGACATTTCTCAGCTTGAGGGACTTGTGGATAAGATACCGCCCCTTGCTGTAAAGTGCGCAGAAAAATTTTGGGCAGGACCTCTCACAATGATAATGCCAAAGTCTGAAAAGATACCAATGGTAACGAGCGGAGGACTTGACACGGTGGGCATAAGAATGCCGTCACATAAGGTGGCAAGAGCGCTTATCTCAGCCTGCGGCTTCCCTATCGCCGCACCGTCGGCAAACCTTTCAGGAAGCCCGTCACCTACAACAGCACAGCACGTCCTTAACGATATGCACGGCAGGATACCTGCCATAATAGACGGCGGAGCTTGCGGAGTGGGCGTTGAATCAACTGTCATAAGCTTTGAAGGCGATGACGGCATAAGACTTCTCAGACCGGGATTTATCTCAGCCGAGGATCTTATGGAGATCACCCCGAACGTTCTTATCGACAAGGGCGTTTTGGAAAAGCTGGGTGAGAACGTAAAAGTCCGCTCCCCTGGTATGAAATACAAGCACTATGCCCCAAAGGCTGATGTGACTATCATTGACAGCAGTCTTGAAGCTTTCAGAGAATATGTGAAAACTCACGCTGACAATGACACCACTCTTATGGTGTTCACTGACAGCGATTGTGATGGGCTTGATATCCCACATATCTGCTATGGCGCAAATGACGAGGAACAGGCAAAAGAGCTTTTTGACGTTCTCAGAGAGCTAGACGATATAGGTGCAAAGAAAGTTTTTGCACGCTGTCCTAACAAAGACGGTGTGGGGCTTGCAGTGTATAACCGACTTTTAAGAGCCGCAGGCTTTCAGGTGGTGAAACTGTGAAAAAAACAGTAGTAGGGCTTACAGGTCAAAGTGGTGCAGGCAAGACAACTATATCGGACGCTTTCAGAGAAAATGGCTTTGAGATAATAAACTGCGATATAGTCGCAAGAGAAGTCACAAACGCTGATAGCGAATGCTGTAAAGAGCTTGCAAAGCTTTTCCCAAGCTGTTTTGACGAGAACTATTCTCTTGACAGACAGAAGCTCGGGGAGATAGTTTTTTCAGATAAGAATAAGCTTCAAATGCTCAATGATACCATATACCCTTTTATAAACAAGCTTATTGACGAAAAGATAAACGCTACAGAGAGCGAGTTTGTTCTTCTTGACGCACCGACCCTTTTTGAAGCAGGTGCGGATAAGCTTTGCAGTGTTATCGTAAGCGTTGTGGCAGACTTTGGCATAAGGCTTGAAAGGATAACCAAAAGGGACGGCATTTCGGCGGAGCTTGCAAAAAAGCGTTTTTCTTCTCAGCATACTATGGAATTTTTCAAGGCTCACAGCGATTTCGTCATTGAGAACAACGGCTCTGTGAATGACACATTCCAAAAGACCTGTGAGGTCATAGAAACAATAAAGGAAAGATATAATGGCGGCTAATGGAAAAAACAGCAGGCGTAAAAAGAAAAGGCACATAAAAAAAGGTCCCGTACTCATAGCAGTCATACTTCTGCTGTGCGGTATAGGCTGGCTCACATATCTTTATCACGAGCAGATAATCAACAAGGCAAAGGATATTCCGAACTCTTTTTCATATCCTACAGATTATGAGGAGTATGTAATAAGATACAGCACCAAGTACAAGTGCGACCCTGTGCTTGTGTTCTCTGTAATAAAAGTGGAAAGCGGCTTTAATAAGGACGCTGTTTCATCAGTGGGTGCTAGAGGTCTTATGCAGCTTATGGAGGACGCATACGATTGGATAAAATATCGCCTTGACGATCAGCGTGACAACACCTATGACGATATGTTCGACCCTGAACTTAATATCCAATATGGCACATACTATCTCAGCTATCTTATGGAAAAGTATGACGGCTCTGTAGAGCTGACAGCGGCAGCATATCACTGCGGAATGAATCTTGTTGACAGTTGGATAGAAAACGGCACTGTTGACCCTGACAATTTCAAAGTCAGCGACATACCTGACGAAAATGACCAGACTTCAAACTATGTGCGCAAGATACGCAAAGCCTATGACAATTATAAGGATATACTCAGCAGTCATGGGGATATTACAGAAAACAGTTAAGCAAAACCATGCGCAGGGGCGAACAGTGTCCGCCCATTGTAACGCAGTTTCAATAAGAATACATTAAAAGGAGGACTTTACAATGGATAACAAGAAGAAAGAAAAGTCCGAGGGCGAAAAGCTTGCAGAAAAGCTTCTTTCGGATAAGAAAAACGGTGGACTTCGCCTTAGCGAAGAAAAAATCAAAAAGGCAGACAAGTTCTGCGAGGGCTATAAAAGCTTTCTGAACACTGCAAAGACAGAGCGTGAGGCTGTTATCGAGGCAGTGGCTCAGGCTGAAAAGGCTGGTTTCAAGCCTTATGAAAAGGGCAAGAAGTATGACGCCGGCGACAAGTTCTATTTTGTAAACAGAGGAAAGGCTATCATACTTACAGTTATGGGCAAGGACGGTCTTGAAAAAGGTATCAGACTTGCTGCCGCTCATATCGACTCACCACGTCTTGACCTTAAGCAGAACCCACTTTACGAGGACAAGGAGCTTTGCCTGTTCAAGACACACTATTACGGCGGTATAAAAAAATATCAGTGGACAACTGTTCCAATGTCACTTCATGGCGTTGTTATAAAGGCTGACGGCGAAAGCGTTACAGTAAATATCGGCGAGGACAAGGACGACCCTGTTTTCTGCGTAACTGATATCCTGCCACACCTTGCAGACGCTCAGATGAAAAGACCTGCTCCACAGCTCATCAAGGGCGAGGAGCTTAATCTGCTCATAGGCTCCAGACCATTCAGAGATGACGCTGTTTCAAACAAGGTAAAACTCAACATAATGGCTATCCTTAACGAGAAATACGGCATCGTAGAGGACGATTTCGTTTCCGCAGAGCTTGAAGCTGTTCCTGCATTCAAGGCACAGGACGTTGGCTTTGACAGAAGCATGGTAGGTTCTTATGGTCAGGACGACAGAGTTTGTGCATACACAGCTTTGCAGGCTATCCTCAAATGCAAAGACCCTAAAAAGACCTGCATGACCATACTCACAGACAAGGAAGAAACAGGAAGCGACGGCAACACAGGACTTAACAGCTCATATCTGCCATACTTCATTGCTGACCTTGCAAAGGTATACGGACTTGAGGGCAGAAACGTTATCTCTGCTTCCGAGTGCCTTTCAGCAGACGTAAATGCGGCATATGACCCAACATTCTCAGAGCCGTTCGAGATAAGAAACTCATCACAGATAAACTACGGCGTTGTTGCCACAAAGTTCACAGGTGCAAGAGGCAAGTCAGGCACTTCCGATGCTTCTGCTGAGTTTGTGGGCAGAGTAAGAAAGCTCTTTGACGAACACAACATCGTTTGGCAGACAGGCGAGCTTGGCAAGGTAGACGGCGGCGGTGGAGGAACTGTCGCACAGTATATCGCAAACCTTGACATGAACGTTATCGACGTTGGCGTACCAGTGCTTTCAATGCACGCACCATTTGAGATAACCTCGAAGATAGACACTTATATGGCATATAAGGCTTTCTCAGTTTTCTTTGCTGACTAATTTGATATCAAATAAGCATATCCGCTTTCCCATTTGGGGAAGGCGGATCTTTTTTTGTCCCCATTGCGACAATTTTTCCATCCAAGCAGTGCTATCATAATATCAAAGGGAGGAACGCCATGAAAATTTACATAGATATACTCCTTGTGACAAACGCCATTATGACGCTTATAATGCTGGAAGCGGCAGGCAGGATATGTCACAAGGTCATAAGTCCGCTGCGGCTGTTGACAGCTTGCTCGGTGGGAGGACTTTCGTCGCTTGTTATGGCTATAGACAGCAGAGGATATTTCACTGCAGTTCTTATTGTGGTGATAAAGCTTGTCAGTGCGGTATTCACAGTGCTTATAGCCTTTGGGTGTAAAGACCCTTGGCAACTACTTCGATACTTTATCATATACTGTGCAGTGGACGCAGTTTTCACGGGTATAGTGGTGACCCTTTGGCAGATATCAGGGAGCAAGGTGATTTTTTTCAGAAATCTCACTGTGTATTTTGACATCTCTCTATTTAAGCTTGCCCTTGCCTGCGGTATAGCATATGGTCTGCTCTGTCTTTATGAGAACATCACACGCAGGTGTTTCAACAGGGTCGCAAAATACGAAGCCATATACGAAAATGGTGGCTGTATAGTGAAAGTCCCTGCCATATGCGACAGTGGGAACAGGCTTTGCGACAGCTTCACAGGAACGCCAGTGGTGGTTTTCTGCTGTGACAGGCTTTTCTATCACTACGACCTTGACCGTGACGAGCCTGACCCTCTAAGCGGTTTCAGGCTTATCCCCTGCTCTACTGTCAGCGGCGAGGGAATTATCCACATAACCGCCGCAGGGAGCGTAAAGATAATCGACGATAAAGACCGTGTACACAACGTCAGGTGTTATGTGGGCATAAAGCCCTCGCTGAACGGAAAGTCACGGGCTATATTCAACCCCGCATTGCTGGGATAATACAGGAGGAATACAAATGACCACACTTAAAACACTCGCTCTAGGGCTGAACAGATTTTTGAGCCGTTTGTTTTCAGACGGCCCCGAAACTATAGATTACCTAAACGGTGCAGATTCGTTACCGCCGCCCCTAAACAAAGAGGAAGAGAAAAAAGCCTTTGAGCTTCTTGAAACAGACCCGAAAAAAGCCCGAGAACTGCTTATCGTGCATAATCTCAGGCTTGTGGTATATATAGCAAAGAAGTTTGAGTCAACAGGCACAGGCATAGAGGATCTTATCTCCATAGGCTCTATAGGGCTTATCAAGGCGGTGAACACCTTCTGTCCTGATAAAAACATCAAGCTCGCGACCTATGCTTCACGGTGCATAGAAAACGAGATACTTATGTTTCTGAGAAAATCAAATCAGTATAAAAATGAAATATCCATAGACGAACCGCTGAATGTTGACTGGGACGGCAACGAACTGCTTTTATCTGATATTCTAGGCACCGATGACGACACCGTGAACAAGGGCATAGAAAGCGAAGTTGAGAAACAGCTTCTTCTGGAGGAGATCGAAAAGCTCTGCCCTCGTGAAAAGCAGATAATGAAAATGCGATTTGGACTTTCAGGCAAAAAAGAAATGACCCAGAAGCAGGTCGCTGATGAAGTCGGTATATCCCAATCCTACATATCAAGACTTGAAAAGCGGATAATAAAATCCATACGGCGAAATTTAGAAAAAATATGCTGACTAAAAAACTGGCGAACACGCAAAATGTTCACCAGTTTTTATGTTATATGGGATAATTTTGTTTTCACAGCAGTGTAATTCTTCTCAGAAATAGGGATCACCTTGCCATATGTAAGCTCTATTCTGTAACGGCTTATGCGACTTACATATTCAGGATTTACAAGATAATTTTCATGACAGCGCACAAACATATCCCTATATCGTCTTTCAAACACCTTAAGGCTCTGCACTGATTCAAATGAGCCGTCAATGGTATATATGACGCAGTGACTGCCGCTGCTTTCCACATAAGCTATCCATGACCTATCCAGAAAAACAAGCGACCTGTCTACGCCATTTACTATCACTCTCTTTGTACGCCTTTCACCTGAACAGACATTTTTCTTGTATATTTCTTCATAATGTACAGGATATATCCTGTCACGTTCATCATATTTAATGGCATTGGAAATGTGACAAAGCTTTATTTTTTCTACGCCGTTCTCACTCACCCATGTAAACTGCATCCTTTGATCTGCTCTCCCAACACTGCTGTCAGGCCAAATCGTATCCAAAATGAAAAACATTATGACCTCGCAGGAACATTCCGTAAGACCTATGGAAAACACCTTTAGGTCGCTGAGCACAAATTCAAGCTTGTGTTCTTCTTGCGAAAAAGCATCAACAAGCGCCTTTCTGGTGCGTATCACATGCTTCTCAGCAGGACCTATCCACAGAATGTCTTCATGACAGGCATTAAGAAAGCTGTCTATCTCGTTACTGTAGTACTTAGTGAGAATATCGGCTGAACGTGTTTCAAGAACTCTATATTCCATGAAATCAAATCCTCCGTTTGCTGAATTAATTTGTACATTTTTTATTGTTTCTTCTATTATACGACATTTTTATTATTTTGTCAATAATACTGACACAATTTCATTTTCGCAAAATTTCGACAGATAAACTATGTATAAATTCTTCAGAAGTTTTATTGTATTTTTAAAGCATATGTGATATACTTAGACCATACGATAAATGAAAGGAGAAGATATCTTGGCGATAGATAGATTTTATGCGGTGATACCCGCTTATGAGCCTGATGAAAAAATGCTGGCTGTTATTGACGATATATCTTCATTGACCGATTTTCATATAATTGTCATTAATGACGGCAGCGGCAAGGATAAGCTGCCGATTTTTGCCGAAGCCGCAAAAAAAGCCATAGTTCTCACCCATGAGGTAAACAAAGGCAAGGGGCGTGGCATAAAAACCGCACTTGAATACATAAAAGAACATGAAGCCGACACTGTGGGCATCGTCATTGCAGACGCAGACGGACAGCACAAGGTGGAGGATATAATAAGGGTGTCGGAAGCCCTGAAAAGCTCCCCTGACAAGCTTATTATGGGTTGTCGCAGATTTTCGGGAAAGATACCACTGCGAAGCAAATTCGGCAACAACATCACAAAATTCGTTTTCTCATTTGCCGCAGGAGTAAAGGTAAGCGACACGCAGACGGGCTTGCGTGGTTTTTCCTCAAAGCTCATACCTTTTATGCTGTCGGTAAACGGTGACAGATATGAGTTTGAGATGAATATGCTACTTGAATGTGCAAGAGAAGGCATAAGATTCTATGAAGTGCCTATCGAAACAGTTTACCTTGGCAAAAACGAGTCATCACATTTTAATCCTATCAAAGACTCATGGAGGATATACAAGGATATACTGAAATTCTCATGCTCATCACTTCTTAGCTTCTGCGTGGACTATATTTGCTACAGCATTTTCGCAATGATAAGCGGGAGCGTAGCGTTTTCTAACATATGTGCAAGAGTGATAAGCTCTATTTTCAACTTTTCGATGAACAAAAAATTCGTCTTTAAAAATAAGGAAGGCATTGCAAAGACAGCCGCAAAATACTTTCTGCTTGCCGCATTAATACTAGCCGCAAACACAATAATGCTAGAGCTATGTGTGAAATATCTCATACACAACAAATATATCAGCAAAATACTTATAGAAGTGCTGCTTTTCTTTATAAGCTGGGCGGCGCAAAAAAGTTTCGTTTTCAGAAAGAGGGAAAGAAAAATTGACGGATAAGACAAAAAAGCCAATGCCTGTCTGGGCAATGATCATAACGGACGTTGTGCTTACAGCGGCAGCGATAGGCGTGTTCATGCTTTTTGACTACGTTATGCCGCAAAGTTCAGGAGTAAAGGGAGAAGTGATCGCAACAGTTGACAGCTCCGCAGAGGGTAGCTTCACCCTGCCAAATGCGGCTGACAACTCGCAGGCAGAAAGCACTGCGCAGGACGATAGCGAGCCTGCAGTTACCACAACAGCTCCGCAGGCAGAAAAGGCTACGACCACACTGCGTACTGAGCAGACGAACCACAGAAACTGGGGCAATCAGGACACTGCCGACTATCGTTCAGACCAGAACGCTATAAGCAGTATAACAAACGGTGCCATAACCTCTGAGGAGCTTGGCTCGGCTTCAACTGACAATGCTCAGGTGACAGTATACAAAAAATCTATCGGTGAGGGAAGCAACAAGATAACCTATTTTGTGGCTGATGTTTATGTCACAAGCGCAAGCGAGATAAAATCCGCCTTTGCAGACGGAGAATTCGGTAAGAACATCAAGGACTCAGTATTCAGTATGGCGGTGGAAAACAAAGCTCTTTTCGCCATAAACGGTGATTTCTATGGTAATTCAGAACGCAGTATCGTTATAAGAAACGGTATAAAATACCGTGATGATGTCAACGACGCAGACGTGTGCGTGCTGTTCACAGACGGCACAATGCAGACCTACTCCCCGTCTGAATATGACAGCGACGCTGTTATAGCAAAAGGTGCATGGCAGGCTTGGAACTTTGGTCCTGCACTTCTTGACGGAAGTGGCAACGTTCTTGAAACGTTCAACACAACAAAATATCTCAACAGTGCAAATCCACGTTCAGCTATCGGCTGTGTGTCGGCAGGCCACTATATTTTCGTGACAGTTGACGGCAGAAACGAAGGCTACTCAAAGGGCGCAACTCTCAGCGAGCTTGCGGCTATCATGAGCGATGAGGGCTGTATGTCTGCGTTCAATCTTGACGGTGGAAAATCCGCTATGATGTACTTCAACAAAAGCATTGTGAACGCTCCTGACGGCGGTGGACGTGACCTCAGCGACATTATCTATATAGGAGGATAAAAATGAAAAGACTAAGCAAAATTCTCCCACATATCACGATAATACTTGCGGGAATGTTCATTGTATTCTGGATATTGGATATACTCAACCCTACAATGAATTTCATAAACAGAAAAATATCCAACAAGCTTCTGCTGGCATTTTGCATATCAGCCATAATAACAGCGATACTAGCGGTCTACTATCAGCGCAAGAGCGACAGAAAAGAATAGAACTAATGCAGAGTCACACGGCTCTGCATTTTTTTATGGTCAGATTTTCCTGAAAAATATCTGTATAGTTCCTGATTGAAAGGTAATAATTATATTATCACGGCAGCATAAAATGCTGCTTTTTAACAGGAGCGTGCGATGCAGTACAATAAAGTTGAGATAAGCGGAGTGAACACCAATGAGCTTAAAACACTGAAAGAGTCGGAAAAGCTGGAGCTTTTGAAAAAAGCCCATTCAGGTGACAAGAAAGCCCGTGAGGAGCTTATAAACGGCAATCTCAGGCTCGTGCTGAGCGTTTTGCAGAAGTTTGTGAGCCGAAGCGACTCCCCTGACGACCTTTTTCAGGTGGGAGTTGTGGGGCTTATCAAGGCGATAGATAATTTCGATACCTCTCTTGATGTGAAGTTTTCTACCTACGCTATGCCTATGATAGCAGGAGAGCTTAGAAGATTTCTTCGTGATTTTCAACCCATGAGGGTGAGCCGTTCTCTCCGTGACCTTGCTTATAAAGCAATGCAGGCGAAAGAACAGCTCATATGTGAAAACCAGAAAGAGCCTACTGTTGAGCAGATAGCAGACACTATCACCGAAAAGCCTAGTCAGGTGGTCATTGCCCTTGAAGCCATAACCGACCCGGTTTCACTCTATGAGCCTGTGTATTCTGACAACGGCGATGCTCTTTATGTATTGGATCAGGTGAGCGACTCCTGTGACGATAAAAGCTGGCTTGAAGAGCTTTCATTGAAGCAAGCCATGAGCGAGCTTCAGCCTCGTGAACGTAATATACTCTTCCTGCGCTTTTTCAAAGGACAAACTCAGGTGGAGGTAGCAAAAAATATTGGCATCTCTCAGGCACAGGTATCACGGCTTGAAAAAGGTGCATTGGAACACATCAAGAAAAGTATCTAACGTCTGTCGCAATACGCTAAATCGACATTTGTGAATATTTTTGTTATATGCAATTACAATAAGGTCACGTTTTTGAAACAATTCGATTAATAATGTGCCATTAAAGTTGCTTGTAGTCAAAAAATTTGATATAATAATATAGGAGTTATTATGTTAAATCGTCATAAGGGAGTTGAAGTGTATGCTGACTGATTATTCGGTCCTTATTTCCGAGTCATATGACGGCCAGCATAAACTGTTGACCGAGGAACTGAAAAGCAAGGGTACAAAGGTCCATATATGCGGTGATACTGAAATAGAGCTTGAGATAGGTGCAGTAAAATATACTCCTGACGTTATCGTTATTGACTGCTGTAAGCTGGGATATAAAAAGCTTCTGCATTTTCGTGAGATACTTCACGAAAATGACATTTATCCCATAATATATAACATCTACACTTATGATGACACAGAAACGATCCGTATTCTTCTCGATTATGATGATATTCTGCACATACTTATGCCATACGACGCTAAGAACGTATGCCACTATATGCTTGACAAGCTAAAAAGGATACCTGTCGATCCTGATATCCTTAGACAGAATATTTCAAAGGAGATACATAGGATCATAACATCAACGGGCATAAACCGCAAGCATTCAGGATATGACCATATCTACTACATGATATTCCTTATTATATTCAAATATAACGGTAATAAAGTGCAAATAGGCGAACTTTATAAGGACATTGAAAAACAATACGGAAAAAATACTGCGGCTATTGAACGCTCAACAAGAAGTGCTATAGTTTCAGGCTGGGAAAAAATGAAGCCTGTGGATAAGCAAATGCTTTTTGAAAGTTGCCTTGCTAACGGAACAAAGCCTACAAATGCAATGTACATAAACACCATAGCTTTATATATAAAGCATTTGTATAACGATCAGTTGGAGATGTATTACAAAAACAAAAACGATCATACATAGGACGATCCCCAAAGTGCATACCTATTATAAAGGGTATGCACTTTTTTTGAAAGGGGAAGGTTTCATGATATGTAGTTTTTCAAGCTTGCGAAATAAAGAAGTCGTCAATATGCGAACAGGACTGAAAATAGGCTATGTTGATGATATAGAAATGGATACTCAGGGAGCGAACATAGTTTCACTGATCGTCTATGGCAAACCAAGGGCTTTCGGTATCATGGGCAGAGATGAGGATATTATCATAAAATGCTCGGATATCGAGCTTATCGGCGAAGATACCATACTTGTAAAATTCAACGATAGTGCAGTATGTACAAAGAGCAGAACTGTAAAAATCGAAAATTTGTTAAAATAAATTGTCGTAAACTCTTGAAATGAAATAGAAAATATGATATAATATTAAAGCAATTCGCACGGACAGGTTTTTGCCGTTGGTCCTGCCGTAAGACAGGTGAAAGCAAGTAAAGCCGTCCGGAGGATAAAAACATCTGCATAAGCAGAAATCTAAAACCAAACAGGAGGTTACTACAATGGGAGTAGTATCAATGAAGCAGCTTCTTGAAGCTGGTGTACACTTTGGTCACCAGACAAGAAGATGGAACCCTAAAATGGCTCCATACATTTTCACAGAAAGAAACGGAATTTACATCATCGATCTTCAGAAGACCGTAAAGAAGCTTGAAGAAGCTTATATGTTTATCCGTGACATCTCAGCTAATGGCGAAGAGGTACTTTTCGTAGGTACAAAGAAGCAGGCTGGAGATTCTATCAAGGAAGAGGCACTGAGAGCTAATGCACATTATGTAAATGCAAGATGGCTCGGCGGTATGATGACAAACTACAAGACGATCCAGCAGAGAATCAAGAGACTTGAGCAGCTCCACACAATGGAAGAGGACGGCACATTCGACCTTCTCCCTAAGAAGGAAGTTGTTAAGCTGAAGCTTGAGATAGAAAAGCTTGAAAAGTTCATGGGCGGTATCAAGAACATGAAGAAGCTTCCAGGCGCACTTTTCGTTGTTGACCCAAGAAAGGAAAAGATCGCTGTAGCAGAGGCTAAGAAGCTTGGCATACCTGTAGTAGCTATCGTTGACACAAACTGCGATCCTGACGATGTTGATTATGTTATCCCAGGTAACGATGACGCTATCAGAGCAGTTAAGCTTATCGCTGGTTGCATGGCTAACGCTATAATCGAAGGCAGACAGGGTGAGGACGCTGAGTCCGCTGAAGAGGCAGATAAGGTGGAAGAAGCTGACGAGGCTGCTGAATAAGAGCTGAAATTTCAGGCAGGCATTTATAGTATATTTGTCTGCCTATTTCGATATAAAACACTAGGAGGAATAATAATGGGTAAGGTATCCGTAGCAGAGATCAAAGAACTTATGACAGCAACAGGCGTTGGCATGATGGACTGCAAGAAGGCTCTTGTAGAAGCTGACGGCGATATGGAAAAGGCAGTAACACTTCTCCGTGAAAAGGGACTTGCTACACAGGCTAAGAAGAGCGGCAGAGTTGCAGCAGAGGGTATCTGCACAGCTGTAGTTAAGGGCAACGTAGGCTGCGTTCTTGAAGTAAACATCGAAACAGACTTTGCTGCTAACAATGATGAGTTCAAGGCTTTCGTTGCAGCAGTTGCTGATACAGTAATCGAGACAAACCCTGCTGACGTTGACGCACTTAAGGCAACAAAGATCAGCGGTGGTGACAAGACAGTTGAAGAGACACTTCAGGATCTGTTCATCAAGATCAGAGAGAACATGGTAATCAGAAGATTCAAGAGAATGGAAGGCATTCTTGTTCCTTACGTTCACGGTGCAGGCAGCATTGGCGTTATGGTAAAGCTTGATTCTGACATTGCAGCTGACAATGCTGAGCTCCTTGCTGCTGGTAAGGACTGTGCACTTCAGGTTGCAGCTATGAATCCTGCATACCTGAACAGAGAGGCTGTTCCTGCTGACGCTCTTGACAAGGAGAGAGAGATCATGCTGGCTCAGATGGCTGAGGATCCTAAGATGGCTAACAAGCCTGAGCAGGTTAAGCACAAGATCATCGACGGTAAGATCGGCAAATACTATTCTGAGAACTGCCTCCTTGAGCAGGCATTCGTTAAGGATGACAAGGTATCTGTTGGCAAGTACGTTGAGTCTGTAGCTAAGAAGCTTGGCGGCAAGATCGACGTTGTTGAGTACGTTCGTTTCGAGAGAGGCGAAGGCGTAGAGAAGAAGGAAGAGAACTTCGCTGACGAAGTTGCAGCAATGACAAAGTAATCTTTCTGACATAAATGAAAGTCCCTCGGTGGTTAGCCGAGGGACTTTTTTTATGGGCTTTTGATTGTAACTTGTCAAGTTTAATTATACTGCGTCATTCGGCTATGCGATATAATATAAGTAGAAGTTAATATGTCTTCAGTAGAGAGTGTCTTAAATATAATATGCTCTCTTTTTTGTTGACCTTTTTCTTTTGTTGAGGTCAGCAACAGAGGGAAAATAGACTTGACAGAATCCTCTGAAAAGAGGTATAATGACAGAAAGGTAGTTGAAAATATAATGATAAATTCAATAAAAAAACCTATTAAATTGCCTATTGAGCAGAAACATACAGGTAAGGGCAATCCAAACGCTGTTTTTGGTATTGAGCTTAATAATCGCCAAAAGGATCTACTCGAAAAGCTTTCTGAGTTTGACAGCAAAGTAATAGTCGATAAGAAAAGCGTTAATATGGCTGATCTTTCGGCGTTGACTGCTCACACAGGTGATGAGTTCGCATTGTTCACAAAGGGCAAGAATAGGCTCATAATTCGTGGTAATTCCTCAAAGGAGTGATATTATGTGCAAGCTTTTTGATGAATGGAGAAACGAAATTAAAGATTATTGTAGGCAGCAGGGTCTTAACTTTGATACGGCTGAAAAGTTGTCACAATCCTGGAATAAGAATACGGTGGCGTTGTCTTACCGTGATCCAAGCAAAGGTTCAAATGGACTTCTTGATGATACTCCGTGTCCGTTGGTTTTGCTGATACGCCGTGAAAAGAATGGCAAGCTCGTTTTTGAGCAGACAGAACACACTAAAAAATATCTTGCGTAGTGTAGCTTTTTTAGTAGCGAAACTGAAAAACTATCTAAAAATGTATTGGAACGAAAAATAAGATAAGAAGCGGCATCCTCTGAAATGAACTGACCCCAAAAAGTTAGACAAAGATTCAAAAGAAAATTTATGCAAAGCGACTAAGAGGAATCTTGGTCGCTTTTGTTATGCAGCTTCCTGTCTGAAATCTATAGGAGATAGACCATTAAGCTTAAGCTTGATGCGTTTGTTGTTGTACCATTCTATGTATTCATGAAGCTCTTGAATAAAATGCTCGACAGAATGAAATTCCTGCAAATAGAGAAGCTCTGTTTTCAGCAAGCCGAAGAAATTCTCGGCACAGGCATTGTCAAGACAATTGCCTTTTCGGGACATACTCTGCCTGACGCCTTTCTCTTTCAGCATTTTCTGATAGTGCTTGTGTTGATACTGCCAGCCTTGGTCTGAATGAAGAATCAGATTTGTGTTGTCCGGTATTTTTGTAAATGCTTTCTCAAGCATATCCGTTACCTGATTCAAATTCGGATGACGGCTTAGATTGTATGAAATCACTTCGCCATTATATAGATCAATGATCGGTGACAGATACAGCTTAATTCCAAACAAAGCAAATTCAGTAACGTCAGTTACCCACTTTTGATTTGGCTGATCTGCTTTGAAATTCCGTTCCAGAAGATTCGGCGCGATTCTGCCGACATCACCCTTGTATGAGTTGTACTTATGCATACGAACACGGCAAAATATGCCCATTTTACGCATCAGTTTCTGTACTGTTTTGTGATTGACAACAAACTTCTTCTTCAATTCTTTGGTGATTCTCCGATATCCGTAACGACCTTTGCTTTCATCGTAAATGCGGCGTATTTCAGTTTTGATCTCAGCATATCGATCCGGCTTTGGATGATCAAATTGCTTACTGTAATAGTAGTAGGTACTGCGGGGAATATCAGCAATCTCAATGAGCAACCCTATCTTATGTTCATGCCTCAGTTCCCATATCACTTGTGCTTTTTCTCTTGCCGTACCCGCTCGGCAACCAAGGCATTCAATTTTTTTAAGTATGCATTCTCCGCACGAAGACGCTGTACTTCTGCAATCAGATCTTTTTCTTTCTTAATTTTCGGAGGTCGCCCTGTGGATTTCCTTCCTCTGCGTTCTGCGTAAAGTCCATCCGCTCCTTCTTCAAGATAGATTCATTCCCATGCTGTTACTCTGCTATTCGATATGTCAAATTGACGTGCAGTTTCACGATAGCTTAACTTTTCTCTGTGCATTGTTTCCACTACTTTGATTTTGAATTCCGGTGTGTATCTTTTGTTTGGTTTTCCTTTTGGCATAAAAATGCCCCCTTTTGTTAGATTTTTTATTGGTATATTTC